>JALOTI010000028.1 GCA_025457985.1 Leptospira sp. | reverse complement strand
CAAGGCGAGCCACAAGGTGGTGGCGGAGCTTGGGGCTACCGAACGGAAGAGTTATACAAACAATTTCTAAAAAAGAGAAGGCTTCTTTGGGACTATACCATCCTAGTCGGTTTGGATGAATTCAAAAAAGTATTTGGAAAAGAATTAGAGGAAGTTGAGCTCAACCTCGAACAGCTCTTTGATCCTGAAATAGACATCCACCGAACATATAGAAATGAGGGATCTCGTGTGGACGCACGTAAGTACATTTCGTACAAAAGTGGTAGAGGTGATACGAAGATTTTTGATAAAACGACCATTGAAAAGAATGATGAAAAACTGAAAGGGGTCGAAGTATCATTTTTAGTTTCAAAATGTAGAAGGATCTTTAACTTTGAATATTCGCAAAAATGCAGAGGAAGATTATACTTCCGAAAAGGAAGAAGAGGTTTTTAACGCACTTTGCAAAAATTGGCATGGGGATAGCATTCCTGAATTCCAAGTCTTATCCAATATGGAGCGCTTCTTTTCCCCAGAATCGCAAACGAGAATCCTTGTAATTCTTTCCGATTTCCGAGGACAGAGAGCAAAAACCTATATCGAGGATGAAATCGCCTCATTTGACACCAGAAAATTAAAAGAAGCTGTACTGAAAAACCAGGAAAAAAACTATGTATTTTTAGGGGTAGGACTCGGTTCCAGATACATTGCGGAACATGTGTTTACGGACTCCCTTCAGATTACCGCAGACAATTTTTATTCGATGCCCAATTTGATCGGCTCTGAAATCGCACGATTGGTACAGATCCACCACAGTTTACGCTAATTTTATGGGAAAGACAAACAAGGACGAAAAACCTCGGGGAACAGATCCTCTTGTAAACAAAAAGGCAAAGTTCAATTTTGAACTTTTAGATTCTTTTGAAGCAGGGATCGTACTGACAGGATCAGAGGTTAAGTCTCTCCGAGATAAAAAAGGCAATCTAACTGATTGTTTTGCGAAAGTTAAAAATGGGGAAGTGTTTTTGGAAAACTTTCAAATTCCTCCTTACAAAGATGGTGGGTATGCAAACCATCCAGAAATTCGTCCGAGGAAACTTCTTCTCCATGCCAAAGAGATACAGAAGATCGATCGAGCTATTAAAGAAAAAGGACTTGTACTCATCGCAACCAAATGTTATTTCAAAGATAATAAATTGGTAAAAGTAAATGTGTCTTTAGCAAAACCTAAAAAACTCTATGACAAACGGGAAGATATCCAAAAGAAGGAAGCCAAAATTGATATGGAGAGAGCGATGAAAGGAAACTTACGAAAATGAAATCCCTCCCCATTGTCACCATTGTTGGTCGACAAAATGTTGGTAAATCCACATTATTTAATTCCATCTTACGAGCGCAAGCTGCCATTACAGAAAATACACCAGGGGTCACAAGGGACGTTCTCGAACGCCTAGTGGATAGACCAGAATTCACATCGAACTTTATTCTATCTGATACACCGGGGCTTGATATTGAAAACCTAGATGAAATTTCTAAAGAGATCATAGAGATTGCTTTGCAACATCTAAAGAATTCTGATTTGATTTTACATGTAATTGATCACAAAGACCTCAGAGCTTATGACCACAAACTGATTGATTTATTTAAAAAAGACAACGAACTCAAAGACATTCCTCTTATTACACTAATCAATAAAGTGGATACCGATGCGGATGAATATGATTTAGAGCCTTTTTACAAATTGGGACTCAACGAATTGATTCCCATTTCCGCATTGGGTCGGAGAAATTTTCCCCTCCTTTTTCAAAAGATTAATTTTTTACTCCCAAACCTCCAAAAGAAGCCAGATGATCCTTATTGTAAAATTGCAATTATTGGAAAACCAAACTCTGGAAAATCTTCCCTTTTGAATACGTTTTTGGGGTTCAAACGGGCTGTGGTAAGTGATGTGCCCGGGACCACACGGGATTCGGTATCGAGTCAGTTTATGTTCAATGGCAAAAAGCTTGAAATCATAGATACGGCAGGGATACGCAGGAAATCTAAAACAGGTGAAAGTTTAGAATTCTATTCTTACAAACGCACGTTACATTCCATTGGTGAAGCCGACATCGTCATCCTCCTCATTGATGCCCTAAAAGGTCTTGGTGAATTTGATAAAAAGATATTTGGAGAAATCCAAGAACTGGGAAAACCCATGGTCCTTGCAGTGAACAAATGGGATGCTGTTCCTGAAAAAGAAACAAACTCGTGGAAGTATTACAAAGAAAGGATGGAGGCGAAGCTTTCGATCTTAAAAGAACGACCGATGGTTTCGTTATCTGCAAAAGAAAAACTCCGTACCCACAAACTCCTGGAAACCGTTACGGAATTGTACGAAAAATCCCAGAAGAAACTTACGACGCGGGCACTTAATGACTGGCTAAGCAAATGGGGGGGAAAAAATAGGGTACAGAAGGCATCCAACCGACCTCCCAAGGTGTATTATGCAACTCAGGTGTCGCAGGTTCCTTTTAAAATACTGTTCTTCGTGAACGATACAAAGCTCTTTCCCTCAAATATTTTGAGTTATTACCGAAAGAGTATAGTAAAGGAATTTGATTTAGAAGGACTTTCCGTCGAAATCGAACTCCGAAACCGAAACGAAGGAAAGGAGGGCAGGGAATGATTCTTGCCGCAGTCCTAATGATGACATACCTCTTCGGAGGGATCCCTGTGGGTTTTATACTCGCAAAGTATGTGCGAGGGATTGACCTCAGAGAATTCGGCTCCAAAAACATTGGAGCAACCAATGTTGGGCGAGTGATTGGATGGAAGTATGGGATCCTCACACTCTTTCTCGACGCACTCAAAGGTGCTATTCCTGTTTATCTTGTTTCCTTTCTCCCATCAGAAGAATCCCTTCCGACAATTCAAATTATCGTAGGCAGTGTTGCGATCCTTGGTCATACCTTCACACCTTTCTTAAAATTCAAAGGGGGTAAAGGAGTTGCGACGGCACTAGGTGTTTATCTCACGCTGGTTCCCATTGTTACTGTTTGTGCGGTTGTGATATTTTTTGTTGTCTATAAACTCAGTGGCTTTGTATCTCTTGGGTCGATCATTGGTACTTTGAGTATGCCTGTTTGGTATTATATGGCAAGCCTAATGGTTCCAGGTTCTGAATATTCGCAAGTGATCTTTTTTGTCCTTATTGCCACCTTTATTTTGATTTGTTACTCACATAGGGAAAACATAAAACGGCTGTTACAAGGAAAAGAACTAAGGGCCACTTAGAATGCAAATTGAAAAAGAGTCTCCTCTTTCCCAAAAAGAAAAACTCTTTATACTTACTAAGTTTGTCGAAGACCATCCAGAAGCGGATATACAGGATTTTTACAAATGGTTGTATTATGGTGAGTTTGGGGTTGAAGAAAACAATGCCCTGCTTTCTGGTAAACAAGATTCTTCCGAGCTCCACATCATCCTTTCCGAAATCAAATCAGAAGAAAAAAATGGAACGTGGAGTGAGGCGGTATGGGAACCTATGGGTCTCTCTGCTCGTTATGTTAAAGTCTATGTAACTCAGTTCTATAAGATGGACTGTCCTGTCAAAAGATTGGTAAACCTCTTAGAAAGATCCTCAGCTTTTCGGGGAGCTAGAATGACATTTAAATTAGATTGGAATTTGGTAAAAGAGACAGTTTTGGAACTCAAACCAGAGCTTGCTCGTAGGGATTTTATCAACTTCGAAGAAAGGATCAACTTCCACCAATTACCAGCTCTACCGCATACGGAAGCATACAAAGAAAAAAATCCATTTCATTACCGCGTAGTCTCTCAAAAACTTTTTTTTGATTACTTTCCCGAGTTTGAAGATGAATCCGTATTTCATCCGTTTCGCGGAAACTCTCCCATCATCGGGTAAAGGCTTCTTTTTAGATAACGAATTTCTTTTTTTAAGGACTGAATCAAAAGTTCATTTTGTTTTTCTCTGGCTAAGTCTCGGTGCCTAGATAGATAAATCTCTGTTTTGCGAACCATTCTGCGTAAATAGGGTTCGGTTTTTGTTTGGTTCCATAGTTCGGAATCTAAAAAAGAATCTGAGGGTGAAAATTGGTCCAGTTCCTTTGTCAAACTTTCTAATTGAGAATGGATCCGATTGAGTAGAACTAACGATTTCTGTTTTATCAATAGATCCTCTTTTGTGTAACTCAATTCCAAATCATCTGGGAAAAAAACGTCTTTCCAAGGAGGTAGGTTTCGCCATGGAAAGCCATGTTCTTTTACGTCTTTCAGTTGTTTGGTTCCTTCTTTCGTAGGTAGTTCTGGTATACCCTCTATTCTAGCACCGTCTTGATTGATATTATAAAGTTTTAAATTGCTTACTGATTTAGCCGATTCTTCAAACCAGTGCCTGTACAAATCCAATACATAGTCAGTAAGAACCGTTGACCCTGAGGTACTCGGAACCATCCGAGTTTCCCTTTTTCGGATTATGACTTCATTGATCCGTTCGAGACTATTCTTTCGGCTGACTAGTGTTAACCATTTTTCATTATGATGTGTGCCAGTTGAATGGATTTCTCTTCCTGAGTAGGCTAGATCTTGGCCTAAAAAATAAACCTCAGAGAACCCCATAAATCGAAGCATATCAAAAGCAGTGGTAGCCACACTCCCACCGGATTGGATATCACCCACATCACCTAAAACCTCTGTGGCAAGTTCACCTCCAGCAGTCACTTCTCGAACGAGGCTGCCTTCTGCATCGACTTGGTATTTCGCTGTTACCGAGTGGATCACGGATTTAAAAATTGGTTCTCGGAGTAGGGTTGGTGAACTGACCAAATCTGCAAACAAAGGAATCCTTTCCAAGTTTTCTCCCATAAAGTGGAAGAAGGAATTTGTTTGAGCATCTAAGGTTACAACTCCATCGGCAAGAATTCCCGCTTTGATTAAAACCTTTAGAGAGGTATCACAGGAGAGGACAAAGAGTTTGTTTCTGTTTTCGACAAGCCATGGTAAGTTTTTTCTAAGGCTTGGTCCAGCAGAAACAAGAACTGCCGAGAGACCAAAAAACTGATTTTCAAGAGATTTGATAGAATACTTTTTTGGAGGAATCTTACTAATTTGTGTTAGGTTCCAAATAGAATTTTTGATCCAGATCTTTTCGAATTCAAATTTGGTGAGAAGGTCACTCATCTTTGCAGAAAAAACAGTATGAATCTTTTCCTCAATTTCCTTAAAAAGGGGATTTCTATTCGTATCTCCTGGATTTTTGACAATTTTGAGTCCACTTACACGGTCTATCGGAAGTGACTCAATATAATTGAAAAGTAAGGGAAAAAATTCCTCTCCCGAGAACAAATGTCGTCCAGGAACTTCCAAACTTACTTTTAAAAACTCATCCCATAAGATTTCTGTTATACGAAAATCTTCTCCTACCATAATAAATATTTGGTTAGGTGGAAGTATCGATGAGATTTGAGAAATCAAATGTGGATTTCCGAGTCCAAGCAAAAAAACAACATCAGTAGGTTTGATTTGGACGTTCTCTACCAATCTCTCCCCTTGTGTTTTCGGAGAAAATTGAGAGGCAAGGGGATTGCCATCTAATGAGACATAATACTCGCCAGCTTTCTTCGATTCGAGCAATTGGTATGGGGACTTGGCCTCCATCTTTCTGAAATAATTTCGCAAGTATGGCTTTCTTCGAAAAATTTCACTGGAAATCGAATCCGATGTTTGGGACATAATACTATCTAAGGATTTTTCTTATGTCTCAAAAGCATTGTCAACTGAGAAACTAAGAAAAGGAAAGGCAAAAGAAAAAGATGCATTTAAAAAGCCTGCACATTGTTGGATTTAAAACTTTCGCGGATGAAACGACAATCAATTTTGACCCCGGTTTTACTGCCGTAGTTGGTCCGAATGGATCTGGAAAATCAAATATTGTAGACTCCGTCAAGTGGGTGTTTGGTGAAAAAAGCGCTAAAGGGCTTCGTGGCGAAAAAATGGACGATGTTATTTTTCATGGAACAGAGAGTAGGCGCTCTGCAGGTTTTGCCGAAGTTTCCATCCTTTTTGATAACGAAGACCACTTCTTTCATATTGACTTTCCATCAGTAAAGATCACAAGACGGTTATACCCCGATGGTGAAAATGAATACTATCTCAATGACGTACGAACTACACGGAAGGATATCGAAAAGACCTTACTCGATACAGGAATTGGCAAATCCAGCTATAGTATTTTAGAGCAGGGCAGGGTAGATCAAATTTTAAATTCTAAGCCCGAAGAACGACGAGCCATCTTTGAAGAGGCGGCTGGCGTCTCACGGTTTAAATTGGATCGCAAAGAAGCTACAAAAAAGTTGGATGATACCAAACAGAATTTACTTCGTATAACGGACATTATGAGCTCCATGCTTAAGGATTTAGAAGTAAAGGAAAAACAATCCGAAAAAGCAGAACAATACTTCAAACTCAAATCGGAATTGGACGAGTCAGATAAAAATCTACGGTATCTAAAGCTCACTGATTTTAAAAGGAGACTGGCAAAATCGGACGAGGAGCTCATCGAAATTCGCGAAAAGAACAAAGCCATTCTTTCGCAAATCAATGACGAAACCTCCCTCATCTCTGAAAAAGAAAATCATAAAGAATCCAAAGAACGAGAAATTGCCGAAATCGACAAAAAACTTTTAGACCATCTATCTAAAACAAAAATCCAAAAAGAGAAAATTTCAAAAAACAAAACCTTTATCGCTGAATACGATATACGAATTTCTGAGATACTTTCCGTCTTGGAATCCGAAAATAGTTCACTTATCAAACTAGAAGTCGAAAAGAAAAATATCGAATTGGAAAATGAAAGGCAGAGAGAGATTCAGGAAAGCCTCCAATCTGAAATTTCCCAATTGGAAGAAAAAAAGAATTGGATCGATTCTCAGATTAAGGCGGAAGAGTCTGCGATACAGGAACGTGAAGCTTCGATTGAACAAAATGAAAAACGACATATCGAACTACGCGAAACACAAAAGACAGTGATTCAAGAATTGATACTAGAATTAGAGAGAAAGAAAAGAGAGTCTCTTGAATCGGAAGAAGTTCGTCAGAACAACAAGGAAGAACTTGTACAAATCCTTTCAGAAATGGAAGGAACAGTTGCTAAAATCAAAACAGCATGTTCGGAACGAGAGTATGACTATGTTTCTCTGGCAGTGGATCGATTGGATTTTGAAACCTACAAGGGCAAATTGCTGAATTTTTTACGGAACGAAGATGAGTTCCGAAATATGCTCTTTGATAAGGACGGTATCCTTTCCAAGAAAGAAAGTTTAGACCAAGAAATCGAAGATTTGATCTTAGAGAATGAAAACCTAACACGTAAAATTCGAGAGAGTCAGAACAAGATCGTATCTCATAGAGAGGATCTAGATGGAACAAAGTCTGCCATCGTCGAATTGGAGAAAAAACAACTAGAATCTAAGTCTAGGTTGGAAAACCAAATGAAAGAGATTTCTACTTTGTTGGAACGGATTTCAGAAGTCTCAAAACGGATAGAGTCCAACAAAGAGCAGGAGATTGTGATTCGAGGCAAACGGGAAGGATTGGAAAAGGAAGTTGAAGCCTTGGAAAAAGAAATCGAGGAATCCTACCAAGAGTTTCTTTCGATGAGTAGGATGTTGGAGTCGGAGAAAGAAGCTCTTCAAAAACTTTTGGAAGATATCCAGTCCATCAAAGCCAATATCTCAAAAAACCAAGAGGTTTTCCAAAATCTTCTTCC
This sequence comes from Leptospira sp., assembly GCA_025457985.1. GTDB lineage: Bacteria > Spirochaetota > Leptospiria > Leptospirales > Leptospiraceae > Leptospira_A. Next base: position 2,978 of record JALOTI010000028.1, on the reverse strand, counting down.
ACTTCTTTCTGAAAAGGAAAGAACATCATCGGCATTAAAGGTCCAAATTGATTCCTTAGTTGAAGAATTGTATAATGACTACTCACTTACCGATAGAGAGTTGGAATCGGAACGAGGTGGAATGGAGCTCGATCAAAAAAAAGAAGAAAGGCGACTGCGTTCCGCAAAATCAGAAATCCAACTTTTGGGAAGTATCAACCCACTCGCCATTGAAGAGTATCGAAACGTCAAAGAAATCTACGAACACAATCTAAAACAAAAAGAGGATATCGAGAGTTCTAAAAAAGATATAGAAGATGTATTGAAGCGGATCAACGAAGAATCTGAAAAACTCTTCCAAGAAACTTTCGAAAAAATCAAAGCCAACTTTCAAGAAACCTTTTCGACTCTCTTCAATGGGGGAAGGGCCACTTTGGAACTAACCGAGAAGGAAGACTCATTAAATTCGGGAGTTGAAATCATGGCAGAGCCACCCGGTAAACATGTTCAGAACTTGCGACTGTTATCTGGTGGGGAGAAGTCCCTGACTGCGATTGCCTTACTCTTTGCAATCTATATGGTCAAACCAAGTCCCTTCTGCTTTTTGGATGAAATCGATGCAGCCCTGGATGAGGCAAACAAACTCAGATTCTGCCAGATTTTAGACAGGTTTAAGGACAAAACTCAGTTTATAGTTGTATCCCACGCGCAATCGACGATCTCAAGAGCCAATGCAATCTTTGGAGTTACAAACGAAGAGCCTGGGATTTCTAAGATGTTATCCCTTCGATTGGATGAAGCAAAGGCGTTCTCCAAACAGTTGAATAAGACTGGGACTGAAAGTTAACGAAAGTCAGTCTAAATTGATGCATTCAATCTAGACTGGATCCGGAATAGCCCAAGCTACGAGTATTTATAAGAAACGAAGGCCCTATTTTTGGGCTTTCATTTCTTTCATAATACAATTTGAGAACGATTTGCAGGTTTCGCCAGAGTTAGTCAGGCAGGCTGCGATTTTACTGTAGTATTTAGGTTTGTTGCAATTGAAGTTACAGCCCTTACGGAGTATGGACTTTTGTTCCTCTGTTGCGTTGGGGTTTACCTGGACAGAGCAGTCATAAAACTTATCGCAGGCTTCTTTGCATTTTGGGAATTCTTGTGCTGCAAGGGAGAATGTCCCCAACAGGAAGATAGAAAACAATAGTATTTTTTTCATACCTTTTCCTCTCGATCTTGGTAGCGAAGACGGGAGTCGAACCCGTGACCTCAGGGTTATGAATCCTGTGCTCTAACCATCTGAGCTACCTCGCCCTGATACCTTAGATCGTTTGGTCGGACTAAATCTTTAGCCCTTTTCAGTCATTTTTTTCAAACTAGGGGTATGGTAAACAAAAAAAAGCCCCGAGTTGACCCGAGGCTTTTTTCCTGTCTAATCTCTTAGCAAGAGTAAGTGCTAAGGAATTCGTATGGGTGAGGGCGACCTTCCCATGGCCAGATTTCAGTCTCAAACTTATAGTGCTGGTATGTCTGAATGAAAGTTTCTGTCATTACACCACCTTGTTTGAAAACTTCTTTGTGAGAAAGCATTTCCTCAACTGCTTCACGGAGTGTGTGAGGCATTTGTTTGATTCCTTTCTCTCTGATTTCATCCAAAGAAAGTTCGAATAGATCTTCCTCTCTTGGTTGACCTGGATCTACTTTTTCTTTGATTCCAGAAAGTCCCGCCATTAACATGGAAGCAAACGCCAAATATGGGTTAGCTGTTGAATCTGGGAATCGGAATTCCACACGTTTTGCTTTCTCTCCGTTAACAAAAGGAATACGGCAAGATGCCGATCTATTCTGCGCAGAGTAAGTAAGTATGGATGGAGCTTCAAATCCAGGAATGAGTCGTTTGTAAGAGTTAGTAGATGCATTTGTAAATGCCGCACAAGCTCTTGCATATTTTAGAACTCCGCCCACATAATTGAGAGCTATTTCAGATAGTCCTTGGTATTTGTCGCCAGCAAAGAGGTTTTTTCCATCTTTCCAAAGTGACTGGTGAACGTGCATACCGTTTCCATTGTCACCAAACAATGGTTTAGGCATAAAAGTCGCAGTTTTTCCATGTCTGTGAGCAACCATCTTAACGATGTATTTTAGCTTTTGAACATTATCAGCGGCTTCAATCAAAGTTCCAAACTTCACTCCGATTTCACCTTGCGCCTGTGCAACTTCGTGGTGGACCACAAAAGTTTCCATTCCGATCGCTTCGAGAGTTTTAACGATTTCTGCTCTAAGGTCAACTTGAGAGTCAATTGGTGCTACTGGAAAGTAACCGCCTTTTGTTCCTGGTCTGTGACCAGAGTTGAAGTTGATTTTTCCTGTGTTGGCACTACCAGGAATTTCAGAGTGGGTATTCCAAATACCTTCGTTGGAATCTAACTCATAGTATTGGCAGTTGATTTCGTCTCTGATTTTTAAGCTGTCAAATATGAAGAATTCATTTTCAGGACCAAAAAAAGCTGTATCAGCAATTCCTGTTGTTTTCATATACTCTAGGGCTTTTTTTGCAATAGAGCGTGGGCATTTTTCATAATATTCTTTTTTATAAATGTCCCAAACATCACAAAAAATGACTAAGGTTTTGTCTGCTGTGAACGGATCCAAAAATGCTGTTGAGATTTCTGGATGTAATTGCATATCGGAAGCATTGATTGGCTGCCATCTTGCTATGGAAGATCCATCAAAGGGAATACCATTGAATGTTTCTTCTGTTACTGAATTTACATAGTAAGAAACGTGGTGCCACATCCCTTTAATATCTGTAAATCGGAAGTCGTAAAAGATGACTCCGTTTTTTTTGGCATACTCAACCACTTCCTTTCCGGAAGTAAATTTTGGGGTTGCGAACTGCATTTGATTCTCCTTCTTTCAGAGGCTTTTCGTCTGATTCTAGTCTGTCTACTTAGGAATGCAAGATTTATACCAATGCAAAACGACGATAAAATAAGGAATTC
>JALOTI010000447.1 GCA_025457985.1 Leptospira sp. | reverse complement strand
CAGGAATTGCGGCATTTCAAATTTGGACTAGCCTTGGTGACACCAAGGCCATCGATCCAGACGAAGCATTTTCTAAGCTTGTCGTACTGATTGTACCCATAGGGTATGGAATCGTTGGTGTGATACTTGCGGGCCTTTTGGGAGCTATTTTTTCCAGCATTGACTCTATGTTACATTCTGCTGCAACACTATTTGCAATTGACTTCTACAAACCAATTCGCCAAAGGTTCAGTCCGAAAAAGGAAGATACGGAAGAGCTCCAAGCAGGACGATTTTTCCTGCTCGCATTTTCTTTCCTTGTTACCATTCTTACTTTGTTATTTACCGACCCAAATTCAAAAGGGAATTTTTTCATTGAACTATCGGCACAAAGTTCACATTTTACACCCGCTCTATTGGTTACTTTTTTGTTTGGAATTTTGAATATTCCAGTTCGTTCTATTTTTGTGGGATTGAATATAGTTATAACTCCAATTTTCTCTATCTTGATAGTATCACTCTACCCACATTTTGCACCGGAAATGATTCAGAGTGTTCTTGGGCAAAAACTTAATTTTCTCCATCGAGTATTTATATGTTTCCATTTTTCAGTTTTTTTTCTAACGATTGCGGCTTTTTTTGATGGCCAACTGGCAAATGTTAAACTAAAAGAACTGGGATCCAATTTTGTACTTTCAATCAAAAAGCACGAACAATTTTTTAAGTATGGAAGCTTTGTTGTGTTCCTTCTTTCTCTGTTTATTGGGGTTCGAATTTGGTTTCCACAGTTCCAAGTCGAAAACTCATTCCTCGGGGGATTTTCAGTATTTGTGATTGGAGTTTGGATCAGCATATCGAAAGCCACCCAAGGTAATAGGTTTTGGAAATCATTCAGCAAACGAGATGAGTGGTTGTTCGGTTTTCTTTTGGGAATAACTTTCTTTTTCTACTTATATTTTTGATATGAAATAAAAAAACTAAAATCCATTGGCGATCCAAAGGAGTTTGATTTAAATTAGTCAATTTGTTTCAAAATTTGTTTGCAGTTGAAACAAAATAAAATTAATATACCCATCTAATGAGGTTTTTATGTTAAAAAAAATTTTATATGGGTTGGTTGGCTTTTTTGTTCTAATCCTTATTCTTTCAGCTTTTTTACCGGCTCAATATCACGTTGAAAGATCGATTACGGTCAACGCTACTCCAGACAAAGTATATCCTTACCTTGGAAATTTTGCGGAATGGGAAAAATGGTCGATTTGGGCCACCCTTGACCCGAATCAAAAGTTAACTGTGACTGGGGAACCAGGAAAACCAGGACACAAACAAGCGTGGGATGGATCTATTAATGGAAAAGGATCGATGACAATTGATTCGGCGGAATCCAATGTTTATGTGAAAATGAATCTAGTGTTTGACGAACCACAACCCATGGTAGCAACCTCAAAGATTGAGCTAAAAGCGTCAGGTAACCAAACAACCGTAATTTGGCACAACGAAGGAGCCTTGGACTATCCGATTGGAAGGATATTTGGATTATTTTTGGATTCTATGCTAGGTAAGGACTTTGAAGCAGGACTCTCAAAACTAAAAGAAGTTGTAGAAAAATAGATGATTCTGTCCTCCAGAGATGCAGATTATCTCTGGAGCGATTTCTTTCTCACTCAAGATTTCATCAAAAACTAATTATAACGAATATATCACTATTCTCTTTTTTCCGATATCCCAAAAATTCGTTTGGGAGTCGAGATTCCCTTTAACTTGTGTTCGCCTACATATTCCCATTTTACAGGTACTTGGTTGGCCAAATTTTCTGATACAAGTACGGCCTTTTTTAGTTCACCACACATCCCTGCGATCCTACTAGTTAAATTTACCGCCTCACCGATCACTGTAAAATCCAATCGATCCTTGGATCCAATGTTTCCATACAAAATCTCACCGGAATGAAGACCAACTCCATGAAAAAAGGGAATTTTGCCATCTTTTTCTCGTTTTCTATTGAGATTCATCAAATCATCCGCAATTTTGCGAACAGCTAATAATACTTTCTTACCAACTAATGCCTGATTGTTGCTGGAATAAGGAAACACTGCTAAGATTCCATCACCCAATAACTTCAACACTTCGCCTCCATAGGATTCTATGATGGGAATTGCTAAACCAAAATATGCATTGAGTAGCTGGATCACTTCAGTAGGAGACAACTCCTCACTGATTCCCGAGTAGTTTCGGATATCAGAAAACCAGACAACTGAGTTTAACTTTTCCAGTTCTCCGAGGTAAATTTTTCCAGAGTAAACCGTGGTTCCTGTCATCTTACCAAGGTAGATTCCTAAAAGTGATTCGGTCATCTCTGATTGGAGGAAGGTCATCCATTTTAAAGAGATAAGGTTGAGAGCTTTTTCAAGAAAATCTAGATCTTCCGTGGAAAACCCATTTGATTTTTCAGTAAGTAAACTTAAAAAAGCAAGGCTATTCCCTTTTTGAACAATTGGTACTGCTAAATATCCAGTTGCACCATAAGGAGCTAACTCCTCCAAAATCGGAAACGGATATTCATCGGGTCTCTCTTTTGGAAATTGATAGGAGAAACTTTTATTGTTAGAGAGAATATATTGAATGGGGCTTTTTGTAAACTGAGTGGAACTCGTTGAGCCGACCCTAAATCTGGATTCTTTTAAAATACCCGATTTAACACGGAAGTCTCTGGTTGAATGAAAAAAGGGAGTTACAGTGGTCTGTAACATAGAATCTAAGTTATGCGG
>JALOTI010000446.1 GCA_025457985.1 Leptospira sp. | reverse complement strand
TTTTGCTTTCCAATCCAATACCTGCTCTTTAAAATACTCTTCTCAGGGGAAACATGAGATGAAATTTATTTTTAGAAACCTTTTCTACCTTCTCGCTCTCTTTCTAATATCTTGTGGTCAGTTGGATTTTTGGAATCGAAAATCAAACACATCTCAAAATGATCTTTTGCCCCTATTACTTTTGGGAATTTCATCTAATTCCAGTGATGATCTGGTTGGATTAAATGATGAGTTTGATGGACAAACTCTCTCCAATTGGAATATCTATAACAACCAAACTGCGAGTCTTACTAACCCCACTACCATCTCTATAATAAATGGCAGTCTCCAGCTCACTCCTCAATCCCAAACACTGTGGTTCAATGCCATAAAAACGGGAGCGATGGTATCAAAAACAATTTCAGGTAATTTTGTTGCTTCAACGTCTGTGCAAGTGCGTAGAAGAACCAATGCCAATTTGGCTCCCAATCAGACCGTAGAATTAGCAGGTCTTATGGTTCGGAATCGAGATACTAGTTTAGAGAATTATGTTTTTATAGTACTTGGTTTTGATGAAAATGATCTATCTGTTGAAGTTAAAACTACAACAAACGATGTAAGTTCTTATGTTGGGCCTAGTCGTTCTAGTTCCGATGGAGAACTTCGTATCTGTAGAATTGGAGAAAATTTTTATCTCTATCTTAAAGGGAATGATGGTGTGTGGATTGCACAGAATCATCCCACAACTGGGAACCCAGTATTCATTCGATCAGATTTACCAAATTCACTTGAGGTAGGTCTTACTGTCTATGCGAACCAAGGAACTCCTGATGTATCGGCTAGATTTGACTACATTCGTTTTTTCAGACCCAACAATCAGTCGGATTGCACTCGTTAATTGCCAATGAATTTAAATCTTGGTAATTCCTCTCCATTTATATAGACGGTCTCTAAAAACATAGCCTTTGGTCGAACCCAAAGAGTATCCTTCCCAAATTCTGGCGAATCGTAAAGAGCTCGGTAGAGAACTAACTCTTCCAAAGTTTCACTATGTCTTACTGTTCCTAGTACTTCGTAATCTTTGCCTTTGTAGTGTCTGTGTTTTCCGATTTTCATTCTATAAACAATGTATTCTAAAATGGGACGTCAAAGTCAATTTTTAGATATATCAAATTTGATACTGGCTCCCTTAAAAAATCAATTTGACTTTATTTTTCTATCATTTTAAATTTTGCGGATGTTCCTCCGAATTGCTTTCATCTCCCAATTGACGATCCTATTTCTCGCAACAGATTTGCTTTCACAAATTAAATTAAAAGATTCACTAGAGAATCTTCCCGAAACCAAAATCAAATCTCGGATGATGTTTGATTTAGATCCCAAGGATCGGGATTCCATTCTTAAGTTTTATAAAGACTATTATCTCTCATCGGGCCGTTTCCCCAACCAATGGACAGGCTCGGTTGATTCTTGTCTAGCGGGGGAAAATTCAAAAGAATATACGGAGGCGACACTTAAACGTCTGAATTTCTATAGGATATTAGCTGGTCTTTCACCACTTGTCCAGTTAGTTGAAGAATACAACAAAAAAGCCATACAATCATCCCTCATAATGGAAGCAGCTATGTCTCTCGATCATTACCCGACACCGGCTTGGAAGTGTTTCACGGAAGAAGGAAAAGAAGCAGCGGGAAAGTCAAATTTAGCATTGGAAGCAGGTACTGCAGGTATTGATAGCTATATAGTGGATGCAGGCGAAGGAAATTATTTTGTGGGGCATAGGCGATGGATTTTTTTTCCGAGCCTGTCGACCATGGGTTCCGGCTCTACAAAAATGGCAAATAGCTTGTGGGTATTAGGAGAGAGGAGTAGTGAGAACATCAAACCTGAGTTTGTTGCTTGGCCACCCGAAGGTTATGTTCCAATTGATCTGTTTCTGGATAAGAATTACAGATGGTCATTTTCCAAGGCTTCTGCTGATTTTTCGAAATCAAAGATAACCTTACTTGCCAATGGAAAGAATTTAACCACGAAAAAAGAAAAAAATCTCAATGGTTATGGAGAAAATACCCTGGTATGGCAAACTAATTTAAACCTAAATGACGTTGTGGATGAGCTAAGTGTTACGGTAAAGATTCAGAATGTTTTAATCGATGGGGAAGCGAAATCATATCAATACAATGTAATATTCTTTCAACCATTTTCAGAAGAAGAACTAACAAAAAGCCCCGAAGGTAAAATCCAAACGAACCCAGACTTTGATTTAAAAGTGACAAACCTTGCTTTTTTAGATGATCCAACATCCATGAAACGATTGTTAGAGTCTGGAGGAAATCCAAATGCTGTACAGCCCAGCGGTTGGTCTGCTCTTCTCATTGCAACAAATAAAAACCATACGAGAGTTTCAAAACTCCTAGTTCTCTACGGAGCTAAAATTGATTTTACTGTGAATGGATGGACTCCTATGAAGTTTGCAAGTTATAACAAAAACACAGAACTCATACAATTCTTTGAGGAGTATACAAAGAACGGTAAGCCCTAGGGATACGCAGGGCTTGGCCGCCCACCACATTTCGAAGATTTGCTGGTGGGAGGCGGGAGCGAACGCGAACCCCGAAGTAGCCCGCCCGAGGGCCCAAATTGTAAATTGACAACCTCTCTTTTCTAGCTAGGATGATGTCATGTCGGAAACTCTCGCAAAAGAAATTCCAAAGTATATCGGATGGAAGGTGACTCGCGAGGAGTATTTGAGCCTTCACGATGACGGAT
>JALOTI010000445.1 GCA_025457985.1 Leptospira sp. | reverse complement strand
TTCTTTTTGAATCGACAAAAGCCCTGATTCTATTTTTTTTACTTCGGTCTCATTTAGAATCCCAATTCGATGCAGCATTTTAGCATGAGAAATGGAGCCTTTGATATCTTCTTTGTACAATTCTTTATCAAAACTAATGGACTCGCCAATACGAACCATCAAAGGTGAAGGTGGAGCACCAAACCTCCCACCCCAGAGTTTTTTTTCTTTCACAATGTTTCCTTTTGATTTGCCCATTCTTTTAGTATTTCCAATTCTTCGTTTGTTATCAAGCTACTGGGATGTAGAAGTTTGTAATCCCAAGGAGGCATTTCGCCTTCTTCGATTTGTTCAATAATATCATTTGTTAAGCGAACTTTTTTTTTCTCTGGAAAGGAATCCCAGTCAGAGAAATTCAATTCATCTCGTCCTTCTTCTACATGTTTGTAAACCAAATATGAAGCTGGAAATACGTATGTGTAAAAGGGCCATTTAGTTTCATTGGAGTGACAATCAAAACAAACACGCCGTAAGATTGACTCCACCTGTTTTGGTTCCGAAAATCCAAATTTAGTTTCTGGATTGGACTTCGGTAAGGGAAAGAATAGAAGAACAAATAGAAAAACGCCAATTGCCAACTTTGTTTTCTGATGCATCACCACAGTGGACAAAATCCCAAATTGGAGAACAAAACATAGTATTTTTCTTGCAGGAACCAGCTGAAGTTTTGAAATCAAAGTAGCGAGGGAACTCTTGGAACTTATTCTTCAGAACGCGGCTTTCAGTTGGGTGGTGTTTGGAATCATACTATTGGTTTCGGAATTTTTGATCCCTGGAACATTTATAATCTTTTTAGGAATCGGTGCTATCATTACAGGAATCACCACTCGAGTTTTTGAAATTTCCTTCTCCTACCAGATTTTGCTTTGGGTACTGACGAGCGGAGTTCTCATTGCTGTCGGGGGAGCTTTTTTGAAAAAGTTCTTTCGATCCGAATCGAGCGTGGATCCTTTTGTCAAAGATGATTACATAGGCCAGATTGTGCCCGTAGAGACCGATATCCTTGTGGAGAGATTGGGAGGGAAGGTGCGCTTCCAAGGCACAGTGTGGGACGCCATTTCAACCAAAGATCGTATCTCCAAGGGAGATTATGTAAGGATTTTATCTCGGGACAATCTTACTTTTACGGTGGAACGAGTCGAATCGTAATACCAGATACCTGTCTTTAAAGAAAAAATTCGAAAAAGTTAAAAAAACCCTTTTCTTATGTATTCCCTTTTGTATTCTTTTCTCCAATTTAGGAGATTATAAATGGGTGCAACCACGATAGTCATCTTTCTGGCAATTGTTTTTGTGATTAGCAAAACAATCATCATCGTACCAGAACAGAGTGAATTCATCAAAGAAAGATTAGGAGTATTTCAAGGGGTATTGAGACCAGGGTTTTATTTCCTTATTCCTTTTATTGATAAAATCCAATACCGCCAAAATCTAAAAGAGATTACCGTCGATATTGATCCACAAGCCTGTATCACAAAGGATAACGTGTCCGTTGAGGTGGATGGTGTATTATATCTCAAAGTTGTGGATAGCCAAAAGGCATCCTACGGAATTGATAACTTTATGTTGGCAACGACTCAGCTGGCACAAACAACACTTAGATCAGAGATTGGTAAATTAGTATTAGATAATCTACTATCAGAACGAGACGAAATCAATTCTAATGTTGTGAGCAATATTGACCGCGCAACTGACCCTTGGGGTATCAAAGTAACTCGATACGAAATACGAAATATAACGCCCCCCAAACAAATATTACTCGAGATGGAAAACCAAATGAAGTCCGAAAGAGAAAGGAGAGCTGAAATCACAATTTCCCAAGGGGAAAGAGAATCTCTAGTAAATAAATCTGTTGGAGAGCGTCAAGAATCCATCAACATATCGGAAGGAGAAAAAATCCGTCTAGTAAATGAAGCAGAAGGACGTGCAAAAGAAATCGAACTCATTTCTTCAGCTACTGCTCGAGGATTACAACTCATCTCGGATGCCATAAGTAAAAAAGGTGGAAAGGAAGCCGTTAGTCTCCAAATCACACAGGAGTATTTGGATGCTTTAGGAACCATTCTCAAAACATCTAAAACTACGGTTGTACCGGAAACTCTTGCTAATATAGGTGGAGTTTTTGAAGGTCTTTCAAAAGTAACAACAAAAATCCCTCAGGTTGGAGAATAATATGGAAGCGATTATCGTCGGTTTTTGGGCGCTTGTTGCCCTATATATAATTTATAAGCTATTTCGCTGCATTCGCATCATTCCTGCTACAGATGTTTTGATTGTAGAAAGGCTTGGAAAGTATTCTCGTTCTCTCAAGGCAGGTTTCCATATATTGATTCCTTTTATTGATAGGGACGCCTACTACCACACCCTAAAAGAACAGGCGATTGATGTACAGCCACAGATATGTATAACAAATGACAATGTCCAAGTAAAGGTAGATGGTGTGATCTACTTACGTATCATAGACCCTGTTCGTGCATCCTATGGGATTGAAGATTACAAATTTGCTTCCATTCAATTGGCTCAAACCACAATGCGTTCGGTTATTGGAACTATGGAATTAGATAAAACCATTGGTGAAAAGGATCTCATCAACTCAACGATCGTTGCAGCTATTGACCAAGCAAGTGAACCTTGGGGGATCAAAGTAAACCGATACGAAATTCTTAATATCGTGCCACCTAAATCGGTATTAGATGCGATGGAAAAAGAAAAGAAGGCTCAG
>JALOTI010000444.1 GCA_025457985.1 Leptospira sp. | reverse complement strand
CATCCGTGGGATTGGAAAACAGCTTGGTGAAGTTTTCCCTGCTAAAGGAGAAAGGCTTTACTAATCCCATTTCTATGAGATCGTCCTTCATGTTGTCCATCTTCTGCCTAAGCTTGGATTTTGGCATTTTCAGAATCAGATTCGTTTCGGTGCTGTTTCTGCGCCATGATTGGATGTTTTCCCAGTTTACGAGCTGGGCGATCTCATTGATATTGCCTTGTGGATGGTAGAGGACTCCCATGCTGTATTGGCCGGTGCTGTAGGGGATTTCTATGTATTGGAAGTCATTGACAAAAGCCACCTTAAACGTGGAAGCTTTTCCAAGATCCATCATGTCTACTTGTACGCTTTGGCCGGGGGTAGGAAAAAATGGCTCCTTCTTGGTGTTTTTTACTTCAAACTGGTATTTCCAGTCTGCCTTGAAATAGATGGCGTTCACCAGGTACATGACGGCATTTTCAGGAATTATGTCCAACATGTCCTGAATTAGGTTGTTGGTCTGCTTTTCGATCCAATCGTTGATGATGTTGACAGATTGCGGATCCAGCATGTCCAATCCCGCGATCTCTGCATCATAATATTCCTGTGCTGTCTGTTTGAAGGGAACCTGCACTTGGTATTCTTTTTTGTACCAAATGGCATTGGCAATGGCCAATTTGACTTTCGGATCTACTTGCAGTAAAAATTCTATCTCAGTTTTACAAAAATCCAGTTCGTAGCAGAAGGTTTATCGTGATAGAGGTGGATAACTACATTTGTGGGTTTCATCTTGTAGGTGAACACATAGTTAAATGCTACATCTAAATCTCCAGAGATCACACCCTCTTTAAATCTTCCATAGAATATGCGGTTGTTAGTACAAATGGCAACTTCGGTAAAGAAATTTTTCCCAACTGCAGTTGAAATCGGAACATTTGCAAGTTCAGATTCGTATTTGTTATACAAAAGTATCTTCCCATTATTGTCCACTTTTACGATTCCGTAGGATGCTTGGTCCGCCTCCGACTGGGTTAAACTAGCCAATTTACCTAAAACTGCTGGGTCTACAAACTTGCTCATTTCTTCACTGTCCTATTTTTTATGTTTCGTACTCTGCATACATGGAATTCAATTGTTCTTCCATGCCAACTATCATTTGCAATACTTCATCAATGGAACCGGTTCCTGTTTTTGCGAACAAACGCTCTTTTTCTGCATACAAATCAGACAGCTGTTCTTCCAGCAGTTCCACTTCTATTACTTTGGACGTAGCGGAATCCCCGATTGTTGCATTATTTTCCTTTTCTGCATACAATGACTCCACCTGCTCAATCAGGTCTTTTGTAACTTGAATGAGCGTAGGAACGTCTTCTGCTCCTCTAACCTGTGCTCGAACCAACTCATTGATCCAATAAACTAGCGAATTTTGCGACTTTGCTCGATCCAGCCGAAGTCTTTCTTCGAGGGGATAATGTTCCTCTATTTCCTTTTTAGTAAAAATCATTGTCTAACCCATTGATACATGCAAATATAGAAGACGATTCCATCTGTTTCCATTCATCTGGCAAGTACAACTAATGTCTGAAAAAAAATTAAAATACATTGAATTTTTAAATTCGAAATATGGCCTCTACGAAAGGCTCATCCAGATAGAATTCGTATTAGCTTTTATCCTGATTTTCTTCTCAGGATTTCTGATTTACGAGTCTTTAATGGGGACATTTGATGCACCCAAAAATTTGATAATTGGGATTGTTTCATCTGTTTTTCTTATACTTGGGCTCTTTTTAAAATTCAAAAAGAAGAATATTGTAAAAGAAATTGTTGGACCCAAAACTCAAAAAGCCGACCCAGTTCTTTTGTTATCTGCCTTTGGTGTTGATATTTCCGAATATTCGGAAGTTCTTGTCCACTCAATGGATGGAATGAAATCTCGGATAGATTCAATTTCTAAAAACTTAACTGATTTAAATACCAAACTCCATAACACAGGCGAAGATATTGGTAAGATTTACCAGATAGTATCACAATTAGCTACGGAAGAAGTAAAGCTGATGGAAGCGGTTGGAAAAACATCGGAAGAAATCCATATCATGTTAGATATTGTTTCTCTTGTGATCGATGAAATCACTGGCAAAAATACAGCTATGGAAAACATGGTGTCCCTAAGTAAATCAGGGCAAGAAAAAGTCCTCCGTACGAATGATATTATAAAAAAGATACGTGAGTCCTCAGGAAGTATTTTAAAACTTATCGATTTTATCAATAATGTTTCCAAAGAAACCAATCTATTAGCGATCAATGCAGCCATAGAGGCAACTCATTCAGGAAGTGAGGGGAAGGGATTTACGGTAATCGCCGATGAGATTCGTAATCTAGCTACTGTAACAGCGCAAAATGCAAGAGAGATTAATAAAATCTTAAAAGCTAATATTGAAGATTATGCAATTGCTGACAATTCCAGTAACGACTCTGCGGAAGCTTTCCGCTACATTGCAAGTGAGATCCATATAATACATGGAACCATAGCCGAAGTTGTTCAATCGATTCAAGAGTTAAAAACGAGAGGTGGTGAAATTCTCGGTAAAGCTAAAACTTTGGACGAAGTTGCAGAAAGGGTTCGTGATACCTCTGGGGAAGTTTACGGAGAGATTGTCAATGTGAATGCCAATCTGGATGAGATACAATCTCTGTCGGATCAAATCCAATTGGAAAGTAAAGAAATAGAAGAAAGCCAAGAATGGGTAGGACGAATCACAAAAAAAATGCGTGAAAAAATTGAAG
>JALOTI010000027.1 GCA_025457985.1 Leptospira sp. | reverse complement strand
GCACGTGCCAAGGAAATATTGATCGAATTGGGCGTTACATAGAAGGGCCTAGGTGGAGAACTAGGTAAGACGTCTAAATGAATTGATGTCTCAAAAATCAAAATTCGCTCGAAAGAAAAAGCCTTCAAAAATAAAGAATTAGATCAACTTAGAGATGAGCTTTTCTTTTGAGTAAGTATCTAGTTGATGTTAATTTTTGATTTGAAATAGGAAATTTAATTCCAATAAACGGGTATATATTCCTTTCGTTCTCCAAGGTTTTTGCGGCTTCTCTGAGGAGGCTACCAACTTCAAAATTTTTTATAAAAAATTACGTTTAAGAATGTTGGAGTATGGTATCGATCCTGGAAGGGCTGCGGTCTTCCGGATAATCCGTGCTAAAGTGAAGGCCCCGGCTTTCTTTTCTAAGAATAGCTGACCTTACGATGAGTTCAGCCACCTTCACAAGATTTCGGAGTTCCAAAAGCTCGATAGAAACGGTTGTTCGGTTGTAATAATCTTTAACTTCTTCGGAAATAAGTTTGAGTCTTCGCAAGGCTCGTTCTAATCGCATGTCCGATCGGACAATTCCCACATAATTACTCATTATGGTTTTTATTTCAACTAGGTCGTGAGAAATAAGGACCCATTCTTCTGTATTGGTTGTTCCTTCTTTATTCCAAGCAGGAATATCTTTTGTCTCACTTGAGTATTCCAATTTGCCTTGTGTTCGTATATTATCTGCAATGCGATGCGAAAATACGAGACATTCTAGAAGGCTATTCGATGCTAGTCGGTTGCCACCATGAACTCCAGTGCAGGTTGTCTCACCGCAGGCATAGAGATCTAAGATATTGGTTCGACCTAAAAGATCCGTGGATACACCACCGCACATATAGTGGGCAGCAGGGACGACCGGAATTGGATCAGTAGTGATATCAACGCCTAATTTTTTACATCTTTCATATATGGATGGGAAATGGCTGATGATATCGTTTGCTGGCTTGTGAGTGATATCTAAGAGAACATGAGGCTCGCCACGTTTTTTCATGGTATCGTCTATCGCTCGTGCTACGATATCTCGAGGGGCAAGCTCCCCCATCTCGTGGTAGTCTTTCATAAAAGGTCTACCATTGATCTCTCGAAGGATACCACCGTGACCACGCACCGCTTCGGAGATTAAAAAGCTATTCCCTTGTTCATGGAATAAGGAGGTCGGGTGGAACTGATAAAATTCCATATTTTTAACGATCGCACCTGCTCGATAGGCACTTGCTACGCCGTCACCCGTGGCAATACTTGGGTTTGTGGTATGGAGATAGACTTGGCCTGCCCCTCCCGTCGCAAGAATCGTTTTTTTTGCGAGGACAGGAAATACTTCGCTCGTTTCTGTATCCACGATATACGCACCATAACAGCGAAGTGGTAAATGGTCTTTATCTTTCAGATGGTGACGAGTAATGAGATCAACGCAGGCATGATTTTCTAAAATGCGAATATTAGCATTTGCATGTACATGGTCGAGGAGAGATTGTTCAACTGCGCTTCCGGTGCGGTCATGGGAGTGTACGATACGATTTTTTCTATGACCACCTTCACGAGCCAGGTCCAATTCACCCGACTGAGTTCTTGTAAATGGGACTCCTAAATCTAATAACTCTCTGACACGTTTAGGACCTTCTTCAACTAACACTCGCACTGCGTCTAAATCGCAAAGCCCGGCACCTGCTTCCAAAGTGTCCTGGATATGTTCCTCAAATTTGTCTTTATCATCAAAGACAGAGGCAATACCACCTTGGGCATAATTGGTGTTAGATTCGTAGTCAGCTTTTTTTGTGACGACGACAACAGATCCGAGAGGGGCAAGTTTTAGGGCTGTAAAAAGCCCACTCACCCCACTTCCGATGATTAAAAAATCAGTTTGGATCCTTGTCACTTGGCGTGCAACATACCTTCAATATAATCCAAACTACGGATTAACATATAATCTGGTTTGATTGCATCATTTGCATGAGATTTCAAAAAAGTATCTGCTTTGCCATGTTTCTTTGCATGTTCTTTGATTGCATCGATATTGAACTTAGACTTCACAACTCCATCATACGGGATTTTGGGAAGGTGGTTCCACATATCCTCTTCTCTGTATCGGAATGGAAAACTACCATCAGGCTCTTCCGAGACTTCGATATCAGGAGAAACACCCACAACTTGGATAGTTTTTCCAGACGGCGAATAGTATCTTGAGTTTGTTATTTTTAGCACATAATCTGAGTTACCTGGAAGGTCCATCAGCTTTTGAACAGTTGCCTTTCCAAATGTTCTCTCACCCATTAAGATCCCACGGCCATGGTGTTGGATGGCACTCGCAACAATTTCAGAAGCAGAAGCCGATTTTGCATTGATTAGGACAACCAATGGAAGATTGGTAATGTCTTTCATTCTCGCATAAGCTTCGTCTGGACTTCGGTTTGGCACCTTGGTCGAAACAATGAGTCCTTTTTCGATAAACATATCAGCAATATCTATCGCAAGATCTAAATATCCACCTGAGTTGTTTCGTAGATCGAGAACTAATGCCTTAAGTTCTTTGTTATTATTTTTTGCTTCCTCTTCTAGGGCACGTAGTCCCTTTACAATTTGGCTATCAACAGGTTCTTCACCTTGAGCTTTTACAAATCCTGTAAGTTTGATATATCCAACTTGAGGATTTTCTTTTAACAGATGATAGGTTACGTTCTTAATTGTAATTTTATCTCGAATAACTTCGATATCAAGGTTTCCAGACACACCTTTTCTCTTTAAGGTAAGAACTACTTTTGTTCCTTTTTTACCTTTGATTCTTTTGACTACTTTATCAAGCGACAGACTTTTTATGAGTTTGCCATCAACTGCAAGAATGGTATCTCCACTTCGTACTCCGGCCTTTACAGCTGGGCTACCTTCTAACGGATTTTCAACGATGACTTCTCTAGTTCCACCACCAGACAGGATGGCACCAATTCCTTCAAAAGATCCGTCATTGATCTTTGCCATGGACTCTTCCCAAATTTCTTTCAAGAATACGTTGGAGTGTGGATCCAGCGAATTGAGATACCCATTTGCAGCCGCAAGAAATACCTGTTCCATGGTGAATTCTTTCTTTTCATCTTGCTCTTCTTCCGGTAGTTCACCATCCAATTCTACGAGTCCCTTTAGCACTGGTGTTTTGTAAGTATCAAGGTTGTCTCTTAAGTATGAAATCACCTTATCAAATT
The DNA here is from genome assembly GCA_025457985.1 of Leptospira sp. Lineage (GTDB taxonomy): Bacteria > Spirochaetota > Leptospiria > Leptospirales > Leptospiraceae > Leptospira_A. Next base: position 7,217 of record JALOTI010000027.1, on the reverse strand, counting down.
CTTTTTTAGAAAAATTGATCTCTTCCCATTTAGCTGAAATTACAGACTTCTTCAATTTTTCTTTTTCAATTAAACGTTTTAACTCTTCATCGCTTAATTTTTTATTTTCGTTTTTCTTCAATTTTTCCTTTTGCATCTTCTCTACAACAGTGTAGTCTGGATCAAAGAGAACAAACTTGTCCGAAGGAGATATTTTGAAGGATTTACCTGGAAATATATCTTCCTTGTCTTCATACTTTTCCCTTTCGTTAAAGTAACTTTCTGGAAAAATATAAAGCGGATGGGGAAGGCTTAACACGGAAAAGACGGCCGCATCTGTGAACGCCCTGTTTTTATTGATGGCTTTGTCGATGTAGTATTTATCGACGGCTTGGATTACGTTTTCAAAATCCTGATAGGTAAAATTTGTTACCCTTTTGGGAGCCTTTTTGGCCTCTGGTTCGCAGGAAATAAAGCCAACTGGCAATGCGAAACTCAAAATTAGGGAGAAGGAAAGAAAGTATAGTATTCGTTTCAAGGGAACTCTCAGATTTGTGGATTAATAATCCTAAGAAATTTCATTTTCCGAGTCCCTGCAACACAAAAAATTTCGGGACAATTCTTGGATTCTCAGTAAGATAGACTCTGTGAAGTTGCGATTCGGGCTATTCTTTCTGTTTTTTGGCTGTCTATTTTTTTGTGCACAACCTTCTAAAAATCCTACAAACGACCCCTACAGTTTGGAAACTCTTTCGTTTTTAGAAGAGGTTCTTTTGGATGTTTGGGAGTCTACGGAGTCCAGGGAATCTGCTTTCTCTCGCTTAAGATATGTTTGCCGAACTCGCGATACGGATGATGGTTTTATTTGTTATACCTGGGGTCTTTTGGAATTCAATCGTGAAAACTACTCTGAAAGTTACACGGCATTCCAAAAAGCCCTTCAAAAAAATCCTAATGATAGTTTGTATAAAAATATGCTTCGCCTCTCGGCAGAAAGATCAAACAACATTTCTGACCTAAAAAAATCATCGAAGGAGGGGGAGGTGATGGCGACATTTTCCAAAGTGATGGAGTCATGCCGGAAAAAGGAAACTTTGGAACTATCCTCTCTAATTCTCCTCGCCGATGTTGGATTACTCACAAAAGACCATTGGAAAAAAGGGGTTTTTTCTAGCTGTCTTGCCTCACTTACCCCCGTGGAACGATCCGTACTGGAACCAAAGATGGTAAATCCAATTGTTTACAAAGATAGACTTGTTAAAGACCAAATGCGATCCGATCCCTTCTCAAAAGTTTGGGACACTTCGTACTTTCATAAAGGCGAATCCACTAAAGAAAAGGAACCAGCAAAGTCTACGATAACGGAAGCCTGGCAGAAGGTCAAATTAGCGGCCGAGACAGGAAATGAATCTTTGGGCCGAGAGGGGATTTTAACCTTTTCACGAGAAATTGCACTTGTTAAGAAAAAAGGAAAAACGGAAGCAACATTGGCTCTAGCCTTAGAAAGGTCCGCTAAATTATTGTTAGAACAAGATCCTGGTTACAGTCGCCTACGTTATCTTGCGAAAGAGTTGTAGGCAGTATCCATTTTACTTCTTACTGGAGTAACTTGATATACTTTTTGACGGTTGCCTCCATTCCGATTACAAGAGCCTCCGATACCAATCTATGTCCAATTGAGACTTCCAAGAGATAAGGAAGTTTAGAAAACAGCTTTAAGTTTTCTGTATCCAAATCATGTCCCGCATTGATTCCAAGTCCCAAAGCGTTAGCGGCCTCGGCTGCCTTTACAAACTCTTTAAAGATATCTTTACCTTCTTGTTCGGAGTGGTCGTACGCATGGGCGAATGGCCCTGTATAGAGTTCAATACGTTCGGCTCCCACTTCTTTGACTAGGGGGTATTGGCTTACATCCGTTTCCATAAATAGAGAGACTCTGATTTTTTCCTTTTGGAGGGTTTGGACAATTTGGCGGAGTTTAGACTTAGTGTTTTCAATCTTTAAATCAAATCCATGATCCGAGGTAATCTCACCTGGTTTTACTGGAACGAGTGTCGCTTGGTCTGGTTTCGCTTTCAGAACAAGCTCCAAAAACCTGTCACTTGGTTCTCCCTCTATATTGAACTCTTTATGAACTTGGTTGGATTTATTATATGACAGTATAAACTCTTTAAGTTCAAATACATCTTGTTTTGTGATATGTCTTTCATCTTCACGGGGATGAACCGTAATTCCGTAAGCACCCGCATCCAGAACAATTTCAGATATTCCGAGCACGCTAGGAATCTTCCCACCGCGTGAATTTCGAAGAGTGGCGATTTTGTTTACATTTACACTTAAATGGCTCATAAGAAAAAAAATACTTTCCTATAATTTTGTTCCAGGAGAAAACCGTCCAATTTCAAAAAGGTTGTTCCAAACCAGGTATTTCCAAAACTGGCAAAAGTACGTTTATGGTCGCAAAAAAAGCAGTCAAAAAACAGTCTCCACCTCCTAAAAAAAAGGCAGTGGCTAAAGAGAAATCTTCCTCAAAATCGGCGCCAAAAAAGGAAGATAAGAAAAAACCCGCGCCTAAGGCGAAGGAAACTGCCGCAAGTAAGGCAAAACCTGTGGCGCAAGCTAAAGAGAAACCGCAAGGCAAACCTGTCGCTCCAAAGATTGATCCTGCTCTCGGACCTCTGGGTAAAAAATTTACATGTTACTCTTGTGGAACAAAATTCTACGATCTTTATAAGCCAGAGAAAAAATGCCCCAAGTGTGGAGCAGACCAGTTGGCGAAGCCTGCTATCAAATCGAGAATGGCGGCTCTCCGGCAATCGGAATATGAAGTGGAAGAAGAGGAAGAACCAGTTCTAGAAGAAGATGAACTCATGGAAGAAACAGAAGAATTGGAAGAGGCAGAAGACGAGGAGGTCGTAGCAGAGGAAGAGGAGTGATCCTTCCTATTTTGGGGGGACCTACTGGCTCTGGTAAAACTGCCGTTTCCCTCCACCTCGACCCCGACCGTTTCGAAATTGTTTCCTTTGATTCCAGACAAGTCTACCGAGAACTCTCGGTAGGCACAACTGCCCCAACCCCAGAAGAACAAAAACATATCCCTCACCATTTGATCGGTTTTTTGTCAGCCAATGAGGCACCCAATGCCAGTTTGTTTTGCAAATGGGCCGAGATCACAATCGAGTCAATTGCCTCGAGAGGAAAAATTCCATTTTTGGTGGGAGGAACTGGATTCTACCTGCGAGCCTTCCTGTTTGGAATGTTTCCCGTACCAAACGTACCCGAGTCCACCAAGGAGTATGTGAATCAACTTTCTTTGGAGGAAGCCACAAAAATCCTGCAAGAAAAAGACCCCAAGGCATTGCAGTCTCTTTTCGCAAATGATGGGTATAGAATTCGGAGAGCCTTGGAAGTTGTTTTATCTGGTTCGCTTTGGTCGGAAGTCTCTCAAAAACTCGAAGGTGGCTATCTCGAAAAACGAAACGACCTCCAAATAGTCGGTAGATGGCTTGATCCACCTCGCGAAATACTCTACAAACGAATCAACGATCGTATCCCTCTTCTCATCGAAGGAATGTTAGAGGAAACAAAATTTGTCCGAGAGAAATATGGAGACGATGTGCCTGGACTTCGCACATTGGGGTATAATTTTGCGCTTGATTTCTTAAATGGAAAGTTAGAGCGTAATACATTCATTGAAGAGTTGGCCCAGTCCCATAGGAATTATGCGAAGAGGCAGGTAACTTGGTTCAAAAAAGATCCAATCCTTTCGCCCATTTCTTATGAATCAGCTGTCCAACTCTATACAAATATAGAATAAAAATAGAGAAAATACTCGGGAATTTCCAATGTCGGCAAAAAACAATATCCAAGACCAACTTCTAAACACTGCTCGTAAGGAAAAAATAGATCTCACTATTTATTTGTTAAATGGTGTTCCTTTGAAAGGTAAGGTCGTTAGTTTCGACAACTTCACCATCATTCTGGAAAACGACAACAAACAGAACCTTGTCTACAAACATGCCATTTCTACGATCATTCCAGGCAAACCGATCAAACTCCATTCGGAAGAGAGCCCCAAAGAAGGCACAACCACCTAGATTTTTCGGGTTTTCGGGCGAGACTGGTTCGAAAACCTGGTCATCAAAACTATGGCAAAACAACCCAAAGAACTTCCTGTAGTGATGATAATGGCTGGCGGAAAAGGGGAACGATTCTGGCCTAGATCCCGCACCAACTCACCAAAACAGTTACAAAAAGTCTATTCAAACAAAACCCTTCTTCGGGAGACCATTGACCGTGCTCTAACGATCACTACATTGGATCGGATCTTTATTGGAACCAATGCCAGTCTTAAAAATGAAATTTTAAAAAAAGATCCCAAGTTCCCATCGAATAATTTTATCATCGAACCAGAGGGAAAAAATACAGCTCCTATCATTGCCCTTTCTGCCCTCCACTTTCAGAAAAAATTCGGAAACCCAAATTTAATTGTCCTATCTGCGGATGCTTTCATTGATCCCATCAAAGGATTTACAAAAACCATTGAAAAGGCCTTAACCGAGACGGAACACGGAATGGTACTTCTCGGAGTAAAACCCAATCGACCCGAAATCGGATATGGTTACATTGCGACCGGGAAGTCAACAAATGTTGGTTATTCGGTCAAAGCTTTTTATGAAAAACCAGATATAAAAACTGCATTAAAATACATAAAGAAAGCAAATTTTTACTGGAACCCTGGAATCTTTCTCTTCCGTGTAGAAACGATTTTGGAAGAATTTAAATCCCATGCTCCACATCTTTTAAATCCTCTACAATCAGGCTTTCCATTTAAAAATTTCGGAGATCTCAAACAGGCTTTCCAAGTCCTTCCATCCGAAGCGATTGATACGGCCATCATGGAAAAATCTTCTAGAATTCGTATGGTAGAAGCAGAGTTCAATTGGGATGATGTTGGCTCCTGGATTTCTTTGGAACGAATCCTACCAGGTGATGCAAACAAAAACCACCACCAAGGAAAAGAGGTCTTTTACCACAAGGCAACGGGAAATATTTCCTCAGTTCAAAAGGAACTCATCGCCTTTCTCGGAGTAGATGATCTGATTGTAGTAGAGGAGCCAGATATTTTGATGGTTACCTCTAGAGAAGGGGTGAATGATATCAAAAACATGCTCTCCAATATCCGTAAAAATAAAGTTTTACAAAAGTACCTCGACTAGAAATTTGACAGAACAGGCTTAAATAAGGAGGAAGGAATGCCTTCCGGAAAAAAGAGAAAGCGTAGAAAAATCGCAACACACAAACGAAAGAAAAAACGTAGAGCCAACCGACACAAAAAGAAGAAATAATCTTCCTTCAGTGACTTTCTAAATCCTCCGATAGGTTTCGTATGAAGCAAATCTGGAGGAAACAGAAACCCCGCACACCAGGTTTCATCCGAGCCTTTAGTATGGAAACACCTTTGGGGGACGTTCTGGAAGCTGAATTCAACTTCCACGAACGTTTGGTTCGGCTGTCTGCACAAATCAAAGAAGAAAAGAACCGTATCTACGGAGCTACGGTCAAGAATGGAGTTGTACTCCAAGAAAAGGATATATCTTCGGGCAGGGCCTATCCCGTGTTTCGCAAGTTATGGCCCTTCCGTGATTATTTTGCAAGCCTCCCCGATCCAGACCTTTTGGCAAGCCTCGGTGGAGCTTATGAAATCTATCCACCCTATCTGCCGGATATTGAGGAAGAAAAGAAAAACCGTGTCCGCAGATTTCCAGCATCCACTAAATACGATTCGATCTTTGGAATTGTTCGAGAGACACGATTCCAGCGTTGGCGTAGGCGTCGTAGAGAGGCACGTAGGGCCAGAGGAACGCCCTGGCAACGTTTCAAACGAAGGATCTGGGGTGATCTTCAAGATTTCACATTGGGACTTGGATTTGGCTATTTAGTTTATATTTCGTATTATGATTATGTCGTATTAGGAGTCACCATCGCTTGTTTGGGAATGGTTGCTGGCCTTTTGGATTTTCTTGTCAGAAAACGATCTGTACTTTTCACAAAAGTGTTGTCATTTCTTTCAATTGGTTCATATTTTTTCTATAACGGATACGTCTATTTTTAGATCCGTAATAGAATCCATGGCAAAAGAAAGCGCATCCAATTTAATCCACGAGCAGTATATTATATTCAATTTAGGTGATGAAGAGTATGCGATACCCATCACGATTGTTGAGGAAATTGTAAAGATTACCAATCTCATTCGAGTTCCCCAATCCAAAAACTTTTTTGCGGGGATCATGGATATACGTGGGAAAGTCGTTCGGATGATCGATCTCGCCAAACGGTTGAACGTAAAGAACACAAGCGAAAGCCTCGACCGCGCCATTGTGATAAGTATTGGCGGAAAATCGGTTGGTGTGATCGTGGACAAGGTTTCGCACGTAGTCCACTTTCCTGCGGGTCAAGTGGACCCACCACCTCCTTCTGTTAAGGGCATATCTTCGCGTTATATAACTGGTGTTGGAAAAAAGGAAAATCGCTTCATTATCCTGATTGATATCGAAAAAATTCTCACAGCGGAAGAAATTTCCGAATTGGCTTCTACTAGCGTATAACATAAACTTGTCCAGATTCTTAATTGCCATAAGGGGAGAGCTGGATGATCATTTCTAAATTTTACTATCTACGGAAAAATCTCTACTCTATGGCGGAGCTTGTTCTCGAACAAGTTATCCTCCTAAGCGAAGCTATGGAAGCGGATAATTATGATTTGGCGAATGAAATCGTAAAACGTGATGACTTGATTGATGACCTTGAGAAAGAAAATGACAACCTATCCCAAAACGCAATTCTTGAGGCTGTTACAAATCGTAACATTCTAGGAATGGGGGATGTAGATAGTGATATCGTACTAAAAAAAGACCCACTTCGGTTTGCCCTCTCAGCCATTCGTATTACTAGGAATATGGAACGGATGGGAGACCAGGTAGTCCGCGATGACCCGACCGTTCTCGCAGTGCCGTTGCATCCGCAGGTGCAGGGTCTTCAGGCCCCGCAGCACCAGGAAGCAGTCCATCGGGCCTGGGGTGGCCCCGCTGCTGTTCTGGATGAAGGCAAGCCGTTCGGCCAGGGCATCATCGTTCACCACCAACGCACCCATCACCACATCGCTGTGGCCGCCGAGGTACTTGGTGACGCTGTGCATCACCAGGTCCGCACCCATGTCAAGCGGGTTCTGCAGGTAA
>JALOTI010000443.1 GCA_025457985.1 Leptospira sp. | reverse complement strand
TTTTCTTCGCTGTGATGTTCCGTTTCAATATGTACGGGGGAAGGCGATTCAATGGGACTTGAAACCTCAACCTTTTTTTCCAAAGCTTCCATTTCGGTTTCTGGTGGAACAAACGGAGAAACATGAATTTCTTCCACCATATCAATATTACATTGGTTATGTAGGTCGGATTCGCCTAACTTTGTAGCAACTACAAACTCTAAAGCAAAATTCCCTTCACCCTTATCCAAAGCATCTTCTGTCGGATTTGAAAATACAACCACTCCGGATTGTTTTACAGATTGAAGAATCAAAAGCAATCGAAGGTTTTGCATAGGTGTATCCGATTTTAATCGGAGTTTTACGTAAAAGCTATGGTTCCCCTGTCCTTCTTGCAGAGTTTGACGAAGTTCTGACAATTCTTCTTCATCCAAATTCACATCCTTTTTTGAATCGATGACTGGAGTTTCTTTCTTGGTTTGGGATGGGTCTAAGGAATTGCCTCTCTCATAGTCTTGGAGTTTTTCGATCATTTCTGGGAATGGGGTCTCAATTTTAGTACCATGAGCTACGCCCTCAATTACAGATTTAATCAAGTCGAAACATTCAAACAAAAGGTTTACGAGAGTTACGTTAATTTCGATATTTCCTTCTCTAATTTTTTGGAGAAGGTTTTCCATTGTATGTGCAAGATCGGAAAGATTGTATAGGCCAACAAAGGCAGAAGAACTTTTTAATGAATGTGCAGCCCGAAAGATATCGTTTATGATTTCAGGATTTTTTTGATCCTTCTCAAGCCTCACTAAATTGGCGTTTAGTTCTTCAATTTGGTCTTCCGACTCTTCTAGAAAAACTTCTGTGTATTCACCTAATATTCCAGCCAATGTTCTACCCTTACTTATCTAAGTTTTTGTAGCAGATATAAAATCCACTACTTGCTCTAGATCCAAATTTAAAATTAAGTTATCATCATGTCGAGAAACAGATTCGATCATCTTACTATAGTTTAACGATAGATCATCGACTGTATAACTGATTAGGTCTTTTTGAATTTTCACAACTTGTTTTACTTCGTCTACCAAAACCCCAATCCTCTTCTCGTCTAACATGACAACGACGATCCTTGAAATCGGGTGAATCAATGTATCCTCACCATTAAATCGTTTTTTTAGATCAACAATAGGGATAATTTCCCCACGTAGATTGATTACGCCTAAGATATAATCTTCAACGTTTGGAATGCGGGTGATCATTACGGGTTTTAAAATCTCATGAACCAGGAGAAGTCGAATGCCATAATACTCACCGTTTACGAGAAAAGTCAGAAACTGTTCCAAATCACCGAGGTCGGATTCGGTTTCTAATTTGGTTTTTTCTGCGATCGAAGAAAGTAATTTTTCTTGGTCCATTCTAGCCTATATAAGAATCAAAAAAGCCTTTAGATTCAATCGAAAAACGTATGAATCTCAAATTCTGTAATAATTTTTCCGATTTTTTGATCGTGGGCTTCTTCTTCAAATGGGACGGGAAAAAATTTAGAAAAACTAAGTCCTATGGTTTTTAAGAGAAGATTTTTCGAAGATAAAACCCGGTCGTAATAACCACCTCCTCTTCCCAACCGGAAGCCTCTTTCGTTGAATCCTAAAGCGGGAACAAGTATCAGATCTGCATCTTCTACTTGGATCGTCTCCTCTCCTTCTGGCTCAAATAGGCCGTATCGATTTTTTGAAAAATGAAAAGGTCGAATAAATTCCAAACCAAAGTCCCCTTTTAGTTTTGGGAAAAACCATTTAGCGGAATGTCGGAATTCTAAAAATTCGGTGGGTCTAGGAAGAGGACAAGATTCTACAAGCGGAAGTACGTCTATTTCGTACTTTTGGTCCGGTAGATACGATATGATTTTTGTTTTCCCTTGCATGAGGGGGAAGAGCCTCCGAAGGATTTTGATCTCCAGTTCGGCTCTGTCTTTGTAGTAAGGAAGATGGATTTTTAATTTTTCTCTAGCATCTCTTTTTGAAATAGGATTCAAAACCTGTCTCCAATGATACCTTCCTCCAAAAGAGAGATGATCTTTTTGGTTCTTTCTTCTAAATTCGGATCCACACTGGATTGGACTGATTTTGATTTCATCTGGAACAGTTCATCTGCAAGATTTAAAGCACAAAGTACAGCAAGTTTTGTTTTTGAGGCGGAGGGGAGAGAGGCTGCCAGTTCCTGTAGTCTTAACTCAACAAAATCTGCAACCTCTCGAATATAATCCGAGGAAGTTTCACCAACAATCGTATATGTCTCACCAAAAATCTGTTTGGTGATCTTTTCGGGCCGTTGGCCAGAATCTGCCATATTTTTTATTTTGGATCGTCTTCAATGATGAGGAAATCATCGTCATCATCTGCATCGAAAACGGAAATAGCCTCATCATCATCGTCAATGATAATGTCGTCATCGTCATCCATTTCAACGGTCGGTACATCATCATCGGAAGCAATCCTCACCTCTTCTTTTTGAAAGGAAGCAGGCTCCGGAGATTTTTCTATTGCGTCATCAGGAGAAAATTCCGAATCGTCTTCATCGAGTAAGATGATCTCATCGTCATCTTCTGATAGAAGGCTAGGTGGTGCCTTGGCTGGCTCAGGTGTAGAAACGGGTTGTGAAACTGGTTGCGGTTTTGGAGCGGAAACTGAAGAAGCAGGCATTGCAGCCGAACCAGTAGTGGGAAGACCATCTAATCTTCCTAAAAGCTGGTGCACCTTCGATTCGAGAAGACCCTCTCTCTCTTTGAGTTTGTTCAACTC
>JALOTI010000442.1 GCA_025457985.1 Leptospira sp. | reverse complement strand
TTAGGAAGTGTTTTAAAATTTGCTGGTTCATCCTATATTTCGCTTAAAGACATTTTGAACAAGATACAGGAAACGGATGAAACTATCGTCCAACTTAAATCTCAATTAAATCATTTTTTAGACCACCTAACTAAGGAAAGAGAGGACGAACAAATCCATTTTCTAAATGGTTGGGAAGAATTATCTTGTCTCAAATAGTTAGGATCGGTGGTAGATCTTCACTACTCTCTAAAATCCAAGTTTTAAATGTCAAACGAGCACTAAATGATCGTTTTTTTAATTTAGATATCCAATGTCACTTCCGTGAGTCCAGTGGTGACAAAGATTTAGAAACTCCTCTATGGCAAATATCGGAACCAGGGATTTTCACAAAAGACCTTCAAGCAGATTTACTGGAAAACAAAGTTGATGTGGTCATTCATTCTTTTAAAGATTTGGACCTCAGAGAAAGAGATGAAACTATACTGATACCCATTCTAACAAGGGAGGATTCAAGGGATGTTCTATTATTTAAAAAATCCAAATGGCTGAACCCTCCTGAAGAATTTACTATTCTTACATCGAGTCCAAGACGTGAGTATCATATTCGTCCATTCATTCAAAAATATTTTCCTCACCCTCTTAATAATTGTAAGGTGGATATTAACTCAGTTCGCGGAAATGTTCAAACGAGATTAAAAAAATATATTAAATCCGATGCAGGTGGAATCATAATCGCCAAAGCGGCCTTAGATCGTATCTTAAGTTATACGGGTGATACCAATGAAATTCCAGAAATCCGAGAGGTATCCCAATTCATTAAAGAAGTTCTAAATGTTTCGATATTTATGATTTTACCACAGTCAATTTTTCCGAGTGCGCCTGCTCAAGGGGCACTCTGCGCCGAACTTCGAAAAGATGATATAACAAATATTAATATAATCGACAAGTTGCGAATTTCCGAAACCGAAGAAACAACAATGGAAGAAAGAAAAATCCTTTCCTCATATGGCGGTGGGTGTCATCAGAAAATTGGTGTAACTGTTCTGAAAAGGGCGTTCGGGAAAGTAGTATTTATAAGTGGTCTTACGGAAGATGGTAGGGAGATTTATGAGTCGGAAGTTTTTCCTAAACCCGCATTACAATTTTTGCCTGCAGAAGTTTGGCCACCGGATGGTAAGATGGCGGCAAGACAAAGGGAACGTTTAACTTATGGTTTGCCGCCGAAAGTAGATATTTTAGTTTCTAAAGCTTACGCGTTTCCATTAGATCTTTCCGTAAGTCCTACTTCACAAACACTTTGGTCCGCAGGATTAACAACTTGGGAAGAACTCGCCAAACGGGGCTTTTGGGTAAATGGAACATGTGATGGACTTGGTGAAACAGAACCAATCGACATCAGACACCTACTTGGACGAAATGAAAACTTTGTAAAATTGACACATACCGAAGCGGACACCTCACAATCGAATTTTCCTGCGATCCCAACGTATTATGTGTCTGCTCCTGAGATTCCTTATCCATTCGATACTTCAAAAATTAAAGCCGCTTTCTGGAGAAGTGGTTCTGAATTTGATATTGTTACAAACAGATTTCCTGAACTACTGGATGTAATTCATTTTGTTGGTCCCGGCTCCACATATAAGAAAATTAAACGTATGCTAGGTGAAAAATCGAAGGACAAATTATTTGTTTCTCTTTCATTTGAGCATTGGAAAAAAAATCACTTAATTCAGAATGGATAGATATTTAAGAATCAAACAAAACCAACTTCTCCGTAATTTAGCCGATTCAGGATCGTTACATTACAAAAAAATGATACAACCTATTTTTTGTGTAGAATCCCTCATTGAAAAAGAATCGGTGAAAGGTTTACCAGGTGTATTCAGAGACACGGAAACAAGTATATTGCATCAAATTGATGCCGATGTATCCAATGGAATTACTCAGTTTTTACTCTTTTTAGTTCCGCAAAAAAAATCGGATTCAGTGCTTCCAATCGATTTTTATCAATCCGTTATAGGAAAGATTAAAAAGGAATATTCTCAAATTTTTTTATGGGTAGATACTTGTATCTGTTCCATTACGACTACTGGCCACTGTTGTCATTTTGATGATACAGGAAAAATAGATTTAAGTAGAACTTTGCAAACACTTTCGCAATTGGCTTTGTTATACGCAGAGGCAGGTGCCGATGGTATAGCTCCAAGTGATATGATGGACGGACGAGTCAAATCACATAGAAATAAACTAGATTCAAATGGATTTCAAAATATACCTATCATGAGTTATTCGACCAAGTTCAAAAGTAATTTTTATGGTCCCTTTCGTGGAGCTGCTGAATCTGCACCTAATTTCGGTGATAGGTCGAGTTACCAATTAGATGTTAGAGACATTGACTCGGCAATAGGAACAAGTATCCGCGATACAGAGGAAGGAGCCGACTTTCTTATGGTAAAACCAGGACTTACTTCAATCGATTTGATCTCCCCAATCAAAGAAAAAACGGGCATGCCCGTTGGTGCATACCAAGTTAGTGGAGAGTATGCCTCTCTTCATTACTTAGCCCAGGAGGGTTTTTTAGATTTTGAAGCTGGTCTTCTTGAGACATGGAATATATTTCGTCGGGCAGGAACCTCCTTCCTTATTACCTATGCGGCTAGACAGGCAAAAAGGATTTTTGAATGAATTCCGATGAACTTTTTGAACGATCTAAAAAAGTAGTACCTGGCGGAGTCCACTCTCCTGTTAGATCCTTTTCATCCGTTGGAGGAACTCCTGTTTTTTTCCAATCCGCTA
>JALOTI010000026.1 GCA_025457985.1 Leptospira sp. | reverse complement strand
CGTCGGTAAAATTTGTATATTTGCATCTGGATCTTTTTTAAGAGCATCTTCAAGACCCCAAAATGCAAGCTGGGAAACTCCCGGTTGAAACGGAAGAAGTGTGTCGTTCATCCCACTGGTTGGCTCGCCCTCGGGAAACAAAACGAGTTTTCCCTCTTGGGAACTTAAAATTTCACGAGATGCTTTTAATGATTCTCTGTCCGCTGCTCCAGCTAACACGGAGAAAGCGCCTATGGATTGGATAAAATCTCCAACAAAACCTGCACCCCATTCAAATACCTCGCGGGCCGCCATATAATGAAATCGGGAGCCCATGATATTTGCCGAATTGTAAGCGATACCAGGTTCTTTTGTTGTCGGGTGGTTTGAAATGTAGATCAATCTTTCTTTTTGAAAACCTTTCAATCGTTTTTGGTCAGGTTCAGAAATTTCAATGGATTCCAGGTTGTGGACAATTCTGTTGAGAATTGGTAGGGTGATATCGGTGAACCAAAGAACCGGCAAATTGGGTTTTGCGGGAATAAAGGATTTGATTGACATAGAACGTAAGCTACCAGCTTAATCTAAGGAATCAAGTACGATTTATTATGGCATTAATAGAAGAACTCAACTCACAAGGCAATTTTCTCTTCCGCTGGCGCTCCTATATTCCAGGCGTCATATTTTTACTCTCACTTTTTTACATCCCGTTTGTTCCTTATTTTGGAGGAATTTATGGGAAAAATTTGTATTGGTTGGGTTTTGCTTTTTTAATAAGCCTGCTAGGCCTGGGAGTTAGATGTTTTACGATTGGCTACACACCCAAAAATACCTCTGGGCGAAACACGAAACAACAAGTAGCAGATGTGGTGAACCAGTCGGGAATCTACTCACTTGTCCGCCATCCACTCTACGTTGGAAATTTTTTGATGTATCTTGGGCCTGTATTGATTTTGCGCGATTTTGCATTTGCGATGGTCTATATCATGTTCTTTTATCTTTACTATGAGCGGATTATATTTGCTGAAGAATATTTTTTACGTGGGAAATTTGGGGAAGGGTATCTCAAATGGGCAGATAAAACTCCGGCCTTTATTCCTAGGTTGTCTGGTTATATCAAACCAAGTCTTGATTTTTCATTTAAGAATATTCTCAAGAGAGAATATCCTAGTTTATTCGGAATGATCGTCGTATTTACAATCTTCGATTTGATCCAGGTTTATTTCCAAGAACCTTACCTTCGAATCCAAAGTCCACTCGGTATTTGGAAAGACTTTCATACCTACTTCCTTGGTTTTGGTGTTATTTTTTATATTGTAACTCGAATCATAGTAAAAACTACAAAGATTTTAGAGGTTGAGGGTCGCTAAACGTTTATGAGTCGGCTTTCCAATGGTTGGAAAATTCCAGTAACCCTTGCCGAAAAACAAGAGTTATTGGAATCTTTTGAAAAGACCATAACTAGTATGGAAAGCGAAAATCCGCTCACTATTTTTCGAGAACATATGGATTCCGGACTACTCTTCAAAGCTGGCCTTCAAGATGCAACGAACCAATTAACTACATTTGCAAATTTGTACATGAGTGTTTTGGAGCTTCGTGATGCTATCAAAAACTCCCCAAATACTTAAAATTGCTCTCGCTGGAGAGATACAAAAACTCACACTACCCAAAAGCCTTTTTCCATTTTTAGATGCCCTTCATTCTAAGATAAAATCTGCCTTTCCTGAGGGAGAACCGGAACTCATATCCACTGGTTTACCTTTTTTAAGTCTCAATAAACGTATGAATGACTTACGGGCAAGTGTTTACGCAGACAGGAACATGAAAAATAAATTTATTCCTATTTTAGAATATTTGGAAATTCCTGTAGATGAGTTTTACTCAGATTTATTTCGATTGCGGTGTGTTCCCAGTTTTTTTCATAAAAAAGAAGGAAGTGAATTGGTTCAATACCTACACCGAGATCCTTGGTATGCAAATCCTCAGTGCCAACTCAATTTTTGGATTCCATTAAGCGACGTTTCGCCAGGATCTGGGTTTGGAATCTACCCAGAATACTTTCAAAAACCTATCCCAAACAATTCTCACCAATTTGACTACAACCACTGGTTGGAAACAGGTGGGTTTCAGGCGAATGAAAGTCCAAAATTACAGGAAAAGATCTTTCCAAAACCGGATAGATTTCCTGATAACTCGATATCAGAGTCCATCTATGGTTCGTTTGGTGATGTTATCGTCTTTTCCTCTCACCACTTACATGGAACTCAGGATAATGTTATGAATCGATCCAGGTTTAGTTTGGAAATTCGATTTGTCTTAAAAGAATGGATCCAAAATAAACTTGGACCAAAAAATTTAGATAATTTTTCTAAGGGCTCAACTCTCGGAGAAATGAGGCAGATCCAAACAGACGAAACTCTCGATGAGAATCTTATTCGAGACTACGTAGCTGAATTTGATCGATCCCAAAATACTTTGGTTCCATAGGCTTGGATTCCAATGATTTGATGACTTCTATGGCGAAAGATTCTCTTTCCGTAAAATTACCTTTCACCATTTTAAAACTTCTGTTTGCTCGTTTCATCTCATCGACAAACAATTGTTTCATATACTCCCGTTCGTTCCCTAAATCTCTCAGCGAATCAGCTACCCACGGAATATCAATATCTAATAGTAAGGATTCATCGTAATAGAGATTTTTGGCAAGTTTGGTAATCCAGGGATCTTCTGACTTAAAGTAGTGATGTAGGTAAATTTTAGTCGTTAGGTGGTCTGTATCTAAGAACAAAAACTTATTTGCTGTTTTTGATGCTTCTATCTCTGACTGCAAATGTCCTTTGGCAATCGGTAAAAAGTCATCAACTGTCATTGGACTAGGTTTAGATTCAAGATACTCTCTTGCAAATTCTGGAATCCAATTGGTTTCAAATTCATCGGCAAGTCGCTTGGCTAGTGTGGTTTTTCCAACGGACTCACTGCCGGTTAGAACAACTCGTTTTAAAAAATAAGGCCGAATGAGTTCTGGAATAAATTCCCAATGGAGAAGGGGGGCCTCTCGTATCCGAGAGGCGGAGATAGGAACTTTTTTTCGATCTAGGTCAAAGCAGAGGTGGCTTGCCCCAAGTACTTGGGCAAGGTGCTCGCCATAGTTTTCTGAACTGAATACTATATTTGGCGCAACTTCCAACCTAGAGAGTATCGACTGCTTCCATATCTCCCAAAAATTTGGGTCTTCTTCCGGAAATTGTGGGTTTTCATCAGTAATAGAAATAACAGTTGTTTTATCGTCTCCAATCAGTTGTCTAAGCCATTCCACTCGGAGACTACCAGGAATGAGTTCTCTTTGGATACTCCCGCAAAGTACAGTTAAACGGTCGCAGTGTTTTTTTGCTTCCTCGATTAGATACAAATGTCCTTTGTGAACAGGGTAGAATTTGCCAAGGATCATTCCATGGATCATAACAATTTCTCTTTCTCTTCACATTCGTTTACAAACATTCTATTTTTTTTCCCATCCAGGGGAAGTTTATCCTTCAATTCGATTTGTATATCTCCAACTAAGATAGTTCTTAGTTCCGTTAAAATTTTATTTTGAAGTGCAAATCTGAGTTCATCGGAACAGGAAAGGTTTATTAAAAATTTCTCCAAACTTTTTTGCACGATTTGGAACTGGTATATCTCGGGAAGCTTTCGTAGAATACGTGCTAAATCAATGGGGTTGATTGTTTCTCCGGATTTAAGTTTAAAGTATACGGGCTTTCGGCCAGAAAGGAGTTTGAGTCTTGGGAAGGAATCGTTGCAGCTACAGGGTTCAGTGTTTAAAATTCCGAAGTCACCTGTTCGATAGCGAATTAATGGCAGAAAAGGATTCCTTCCTCCAGTGATTGTAATTTCACCGAATTCATCTTTCGTCGTTGGATAACCTTTTTCATCCAAAGTTTCGACAAAGATATCGTGAGGCAAAATATGCATCCATTCTGGGTGGATAGGACAGGAATAGGCGATGGGCCCAGTCTCATTTAAAGAATAAAAATTTACGACGGGGCATTCAAAATATTCTGATAGTTTTGACTTGAGGTTGTCTGTGAGCTCGAGGGCAGTCGAATGTATAGCTTTGGGTTTGTATTGGATTCCCATCTTCATTGCTCCCTCAAAGGCATAGGGATCTCCCGTTAAAATTTCTGGCTTCATTGCATGTAAAAACAATTGTTTGTGTTTTGGGTCTCTCCAGGCACCATCATCGATATTGATTTTAGCAAATCTGGCTCCTCCACTTAAACTATGTGATGTAGCATAGACTAGGGTTTGTTTTTGGTAACATAGTTGGATTGCAATTGTGCTTTCTTGAGATTTGGTAAGATTTACTCCATATTGGTTGAGAGAAAACTCAATTAAAGGAACATAACAGCCGATAGCGGATGGATGGTTGGGTGCAAGAATAGGCTCCCCTGTAGTTCCAGAAGTGGGATTAATCACGATAGAATTTAGGTTTTGGTCAATGGGAACGATTGATGCGATCGAAGCACTGAAATCCTTTCTAGTTGTTGTCGGAATACTATGAAATTCCGAATGGATATCTATATCTTTTAATAGATTGTAATAGAAAATGGAACTAAATTTAATTTTCCTAATATATGAAGAGTTTGGTATTTGGTGGTAAATCTTAGATTTTTGTCTGCGAAGTTCGCGTTCAAATCGTCTAACAAACGTAAAACATTTTCTATCGATACGGTCTCCGACCGTACCATTCCAGATGGGGGCAAAGGGCGACTCCAACATCTCAAGTAGATTTTTTTCCCAAGATGGTTTGGCTAGTGGAGTGTATAAAAAAAGAGAACTCTTATTCACGATTGTATTTGGAAGCCGCTTCCTCTTCTTCCCTTCGTATTTTATTTAAAACTTCTTGGGCTCTTTCTTGGGCTTTTTTTGTTTCTTCAAGAATTCTAATTCGTTCTAAACTATCAATAGATTTGAGTCGGTCCATAAAATACTCTTTTGTTTCCCCATAGGGAATAAGACCTAAAGCGGAAAACAACTGTCTTACCAGTTCTTCTGCCCTTTCTTGGTCAGTTGTCCATTCGGAAGAAGAATTAATAACATTCGTTAGATCTGGAATAAACTCGAACAAAAATCTCTCTAATGCTTTGAAATCAATATTATTTATTTCGTTTTCAGAGTCATTTAGGAGCATTGCGAGTATCAGATGAATCATTTTTTCCTTATCTGTCTCTGTATTGGAAAATGGTTTATCAAATCGAGAGTAAATGTATGATTCTTTATATTTTTGCAAGGCATCGTTCCAAATTGCATTTAGATTCACTGATTCCAATTCTATGGATGTTAATGGAAAATTTAATACTTGTTTAATGTAATATCTAATTTCTTTCATAATTCTTTCGCACGAAATCCTTGCTAAACTGGATCAAATTGTCCCACGATGCGATTCGATAGATATCCCAACCTGATGCCTTCATTTCTTGAATTTCTTTATTGCCCTCTTCGTCATAGAGATGTAGCACCATCGATCCACCGCCGCCAGCATTTGTAAGCGATGTTTGTACGAGTTCTCTCGTATCTCGATGGTAAGACTGAGTATACATTGTATCTATGCCTTCATCCGAAATGATGAGTACATGAGTTTTTTTTAACTTTGGTTCTCTGTAGCTTGTTTCGAGTACGTCCAGAGGAAAACAAGTCCCACCCCCGTAGTAACCCGTTAAAACCTTTAAAATGTCTTTTTCGTTTTTTGTGAACCCTTCGGTCATCGTATATTCATTCAATCCTGACCAAAGCGTAACACGGACAGAACTACCTACTCTGAGTGCAGACAAACTAATAATTGCACCAGCCAAGGTAAGGTAGGATAGGTCATTAATTGGATTGGGCATTGATCCAGAACAATCAACAAACAAGTCTAAGTCGATTGGTCTTTTTTCTATTTCATATGAATCAAATTCTCCATAAATATCTTCAACTGTCGTATAACCTGGAATAAGAATTGGACTTTTTATAACTGAGTCTATCCAGTTGATATTTTCAATAGGTGATCCTGGGTCCCAAAGTTCATTCCCCTCTAATATCTGTTCTTTGGCACCAGGAATTCTCATTTCTGGAAAGGATATCAGATAAGGAAGAGCTTTTTCTTTATAGTATTTATAAGCCATTTCATCCGATTTTGCATTTATCCCCAGTGCTTTGCAAATTTCAGAATATTGGCTTGGACTTAGTTCTTGTTTTTTACCCGCTCCCTCTCGGTTTGGAAAGAGTTCTGATTCGATTTCAATCTCCGTAATTCCTGTTGGGAAGATATTTCCTTTCCCAATATCTTTGGTATCCAAAAAAGGCTTGAGATGTGAAACATCTGATTTCCCAGTCTCTCCCTCCCCAAAGAAATAGGGGAAACAAATTGTTACAAAGTCAAAGGCTCCTCTGGTCCATTGATTGGGAAAATTTTGTATGATTCGTTTAATAAGATTCGCATCGCTTTGAATTTGATCTGTGAGTATATCCTCTGTTAGGGTATGGGTAGGAAGGGCCCAAAGTAGTTCGTAAACCCGCATGTAGAGATTCCAAAAGGGGTCTTTGTTTTTCCCAATTTTTTTATATACTTCTTCCATTTTGAGGGAATTGCGTTTTTTGAGCCTATCATTGATAAAAAGATCCTCGTAGATATTAATCAAAGTTGGAGCAAGATGTTCCATCCTTGGTAACGCTTGTCTTGCTATATAAATGAGTTTTCCTTGGTCGGAGAGATCACCTGGGCAATAGACATGATGACCTATTTCATGACCTAAAATTTCCAAGGGATAGTCTTCTAGATTAAGTTCCCTAATTTGCTTTAACGAAATTAAAATTCTGTGATCGATCAGTCGGATTCCAGCAAAAGAACCAATGAGTCCTTCTTTTTCTTCATCCTTTTTTTCTTCTAAAAATGTAACGGGTGATAGTTTAACATAATCACTCCAAAGTTTGAGTGCTTCTTCCCATTTTTTGTTCCAAATTTCATCTAAATTCATTTGGGTTCACCAAAGTAAAAAAGATAAAGATTGTAGGAAGACCTAATCGTTACAATTAGAAAGTTTTCCCTTGAAACAAAGGAGGTAACTTCCTTAACTTGTATTTTTTTTTCCAAGATAGTTTCCCATAATTTAGGAATTTGAGATCCCGTTACGAAAGGAATCTTTCCATCAAATGGAATTAAACTAGATCCCATACGATCTAAAATTAACTCAAATTGAAAATTCTTTCCGTGGACAAATATTTGTTGGGATTGTTCAATTAGTTTTGGTTGGCTTGTGAAATTACCACCAAATAACAGATAGCCGGGAATTGTTCGAAACTGGACTCGAACTTGTTTGTAGTTTTCTGGGATATAAAAAGCGGACTCTAGTATTTCTCTTCGAATCTGAAGCTCATTGGAAAGTTTTTGGATAAGATTGGCATTTAATGTTTCCCAGTTTTCGTTCACAGACTCTCTGACTTCTGGCTTCCCGGATGCCCAATAGAGAACCATCAAAATGGAATCCAACTCAGTTTGATTTAGCATAGAATCTAATAAGGAAGTTAGTCGATCCAAAAATTGCTCCCGATTTTTTAAGTCAATTTTTGAGATTACGTTGGAGAGTTTGGTAAAGTTTTCTATTTTGAAATCGGGCAGTTTGTTCTGTAGCTTTTGAAGAAGGGAAAAATACTTTGGTCCCGTAGTGTTGAGTTGTCTGAAGAAATGTTTACGAATTGCTTCCAGAAATATGTCAAAGTATCTGACAACATCCTCTTCGTTTTTAAACTGTATTCCTTGGAAAAATGGGACAAGGTAAACTTCTATATCTTCATGCCGAAAGGATCTAAATTCCTTTTGATATTGGTAGACTTTTTGATTACATTTTTCCCTCTCTTTTTGTAGGACAGTCTTCCAATCAAGAGGGTTCATACATTGTCAACCGCCCAGTTGTAGTAGTTTGTATACCTTTGGTGTAGGTATTTGAGTTTCAACAAATCATCAAACATATGCCCATAGACTTTTCTTTGTTTGCTAATCGCATCTATGGCTTTTTCAATTTCTATCAATCTTTGTTTTGTCTCTTTTGAAGAGAGTCCTTCGAGACCTTCTTCAAATTTCTGACTCAAAATTTGTATTTCATCTTTTTGGTCCAAACCTAATCTTTCATATTCGGAAAGTGAAAGCATAAAAAGTTTTCGAATCCAACTAACTCGATCACTTTTGTAAATTTGGTTTCCATCTTCTTCAAAAAAAGCCGCATCAGGATTTTGAACCAGTTTATCATGCAAAACAAATGGAAGAACATGCGAAAGATCATCGATTGTGACCTCAGACAATCCCCGAAAGTAAGAAAGAGCCTTTGCATAATTGATACATGTGAAGATTGCACGTACACTTAGTCCGTTTTTTGTTTGATTCCCAAGGTCACGAATTTTGTCCTTTCCTGTTTCTAAGTTAAAGAATTTCGCAAAATCGGAGCCACCTAGTTTTACGGTATCCTTAGTTTTGTATTCAATCTGTTCTCCAGCATATTCCATAAATTCAAATTGGGATGCAAAAAACTCCATCCGACGTCGCAAAGGGTCAGGGAAGCTGACTTCACGAATTCCTTTGGAAATCTGCTTTATCTCCTCTTCTGAAAAAATAATTTCTTTCGGAACCATAGATTCTGGTTTATAACCTTCTTCCACTCTTTGAATTAGATCTTTTATGAAACGAGTGTTAAAATGTGGAGCCTTTACTACTACATCGATCCGATCACGAAGAGCTTCGATTACTTGGTACGTACCTCCACCTGCGTCATCGTTAGCTGTGAGATACCAGGCGGCATCAGGGCATTCAAAGATTTGGTCATAAATTTCTGCATAATTGTCTCCCATGATTGTGAGAAGTGCGGACTGAGTCCGTGTTGGAATGCGGTTGTATTCGTCTATGATTTTAACCCGCATACCAAGCCACTTCCTCCATGCGATTTTTATTTCATCCATAGATTTTGCATTCATCATGTCGGAAGGCAAAGGATTTCCTAAAAGATCGGTGATCGTCATTTGGGGTTGACCATGTTGGATGGCTCTTTTGATTTCTTTAATTGGGTAACCAGCAATCACTCCCATTAAAATTGCAGATGCTGTTTTCCCGCGCCCAGGCCCTCCTACAAGTAAACATTTGCCTTGGACCATTAAAGTCAAAAGAGGAAGTAAAACGAAGCTCGAATAACTTTGCGCCGTCGGTAGCGTTAAAATGCTCTTTGAATCTCCGATCGTAAATTTTAAAGCAGGAGTTGAATTGTATTCTATATCATAAAATGGATTGATGATTGCAAAATTCGTTATCCAAAAATATGCTTTTCGAATCTTTTCATCTAACGGAAGCAAGCTGTCATTATTTTGACTGGCGGGAAATGGACCCTCATTTAGAATATTTGAAATATCGAATTTTTGGTTTTGCGCTTTTTTAGTAGGTAAAGTAGGCGAAGAAGAAACTTTTTTTGGATTTGTGGACATTTTGT
This sequence comes from Leptospira sp., assembly GCA_025457985.1. Taxonomy (GTDB): domain Bacteria; phylum Spirochaetota; class Leptospiria; order Leptospirales; family Leptospiraceae; genus Leptospira_A. The sequence goes on along the minus strand of JALOTI010000026.1, from coordinate 979 downwards.
TCTCTCTTAGTCATCTATCTGGATTTCGGATATACACTTGGATTTAGAATCTTCAAGGATGGTAAATTCGGGAGTCAGAATATAGATTCCTTTGGGGTAATTTTTCTCGGCTTTGAATTTAGGAAGTTTTGTAAGTGGAATTTTGATTTCTGTTTCAGTTTCTGATTGAGAGACCATTTCAAAGGCAAGACTGTCTTCTGGTAGCCTCAGTTCTTTATCCACGTTTATACTTTCTCGGAGCAAAAATCGCAATTTGAATTTTGGAACGGTCTGTCCTTTACACGGAATCAGGGAGAGTGATTTAAATTCGCGAGGAGAAAATTCGTTTCCGTTCCAAAAATGAGAGAGTTTCATTTCTAAAAAAAAATCAAATCCAACTGGCGATTGTTTTTTCTTTTCCCAGAAACTGTCCAAATCACGGTCTAAGAGTCGAGAAAGTCCGCCCGAACCGGTTGCGTCCTCTATTCGAAAGGGAGGATTTAACTTGTATTCAGAAATGCTTTCTTCCGTGCGAAAGAATAAGTAGAGGTTAGCAATAAGGATAGCCAAAGTCCAAATTGCAATTGGAAACCAAATTCGAAAAGGCATATGGTTGAGAACCTTAACTGATTCTAAGGTCTCGGCTACTTTTTTTTCTTTGTGAGGAATGTAAAATGAAGATTGGAATCCTTGGTGGAACGGGCCTTATCGGTAAGGAATTTATACTCTATGCAGTTCGTCGTGGTCATTCCTTTCGTGTATTTTCTCGACGAGATAAACTACCAAAAGAATTTGTGGGCATATCTGGAATCGAACTAGTTACTTGTTCCATTCCCAATACGTCTGAGCTCGAAGGTTTGGATGTTGTGTTAAATTTGGTGGGAGAGCCCATAGCAGGTGTTCGCTGGACAGATGAGCGCAAAAAAATTATCGAAACATCCAGAGTTGATTTTACTCGGGGACTTGTAGCCCGGGTATCGGATACAAAAAATCCTCCCAA
>JALOTI010000441.1 GCA_025457985.1 Leptospira sp. | reverse complement strand
TCGGGCTATGGAATACTTTCAATCCAACCTTCATACGCAGAAGGGCGAGGAAGCGCTCAAATACTTAGAATCACGTGGTATTTATTCAGACGATATTAAAATATTTAAGATTGGTTTTGGTTTGCCTGGGTTTCAAAACTTAAGACAAGAATTGTTTCGGAATGAATCAGAAGTAAATCTCGCGATAGAACTGGGACTATTAAAGCGCAGTGACAAAGCAAAAGAGCCCTATGATTTTTTTCGGGGAAGGATTATGTTTCCAGTCATAGATTCCCGTGGTCGTGTTGTTGCCTTTTCTGGTCGAATTCTTGGACCTTCTGAGGAAGCTAAATACATCAATAGTCCAAATTCATTGGTGTATGACAAAAGTCGCATTTTTTATAATTTAAATTTAGCCAGTGATGCAATCCGAAAATCCAGAGAGGCGGTCGTCGTAGAAGGTGTGTTTGACGCTATTGGTCTATTTCGAAAAGGCTTAGAGTCAGTTGTTGCTCCGCTCGGAACTGGATTTACCGAAGGTCATGTTAGAATTTTGAAGAACATGGCAGATAAAGTCTATCTTATGATGGATTCAGATAGTGCCGGAACAAAAGGTGCTTTTCGAGCAGTAAACCTTTTGAATAAAGAGGGTGTAACCGTTAAGATTTGTCATATTCCAGAGGGAAAAGATCCATTTGATTATAGTCTATCGCATAACAAAATGGAAATTCGGAAACTATTGGATGACTCGACATCTGCCTCCCAATTTATGATTCGAGAAGTCCTATCTGGAGCGGGAGTTAGATCTCTTCCGGAAGAAAAACAGGCAGGCGTAAAACGCCTTTTTGAATTTGTCCGCCCGATGGAAAAAGAGACAGATAAACAGGTCTATTTGGAAGAGGGTGCAAGGCAGTTAGGTCTCTCCTTTTCTTCACTTTTTCAGGATTTTACAGGCAAGTCTAAGGTAAGTACGGCAGAATCAAATTCCGATACTAAAAAGGTAGATCGAAAGGTTCCAACTAAACCCAATGCAGTGGTTCTCTGTGAGAGGAAAATGATCGCAAGACTCATTGAAAACCAAGAGAATTTTTCATTTTCCGACGAACTTTTGCAGTTGGAGTTTGTGGATGATGTTTCCGCATTTTTTTGGGATTATTTGTATACCAAGTATTTACAAAACGAACCAATGAGTTTAGCTGAAATTTTATCTAAAGAAGATATACCAAAAGAATATCTTGGTGCCATAGCGGAACATTTTACCGAGGAAGGTGGTTCTTTGTTTAAGGAAATCCTTCTTAGACATGCTGATTTAGTTTGCGATCTTAGAATGACGGAACTGATCCGAGAGATGTCCAATCCAAGCCTAAGCTTAGAAGAAAAAACAAATCTTCTTTCCGAGCTTTCCCTTCTCAAACACGAGAAAAACAAGAGATCCTTGTATCTCAGAACGATCCAAACACAAGAAGTTTAAAGAGGAATACAGATAGAATGGAAAACCTAGCAAGCCTACCAGAAGTGCAAAAAATTATTTCCATAGGAAAGGCAAATCGAGAAGTCTCTTATGATGAAATTAATGAAATCCTACCTGATAAAATTTTAAATTCAGAAAAAATCGATGATGTGTTTACCTTACTCCATGAGATGGGGATAGAGATTGTTGAAGAATACTCCAAAAAATCGCTAGAAGAATCTTCCTCTCTTTCTACACAAAAAGAAGAAACAAAGGAAACACCTACAAAAGACAAACCGGCTCGAAAAAAGAGAGAATCCAATGTTTCTTCCAGTTCCGAGGATCCGATACGTTTATATCTGAAAGAAATTGGGAAAGTTTCACTTATCAGTGGTGAGACGGAGGTTTTTTTAGCGAAACGAATTGAGAAGGGGGAAAAGATTATTGAAGAGACTATATTAAGTTCTTCGATCCTCCGTCAGAATTTTGCTAAACTCATTCCCAAAATCAAATCAAAGAAAATCAAAGTTTATGATCTTGTCAAAGTAGATAAGATGTATGCCCTCAACCAAGAGCAGGCAGACAAACTCGAAAAGGTTTTCTTTGAGAATATGGAACTCATCCAACAAGATGAAAAAGTTTTAAATGAATCTACAAATAGGATTCGTAAATATTCAGAAAACTCCAAGAAATACAAAGAACTCAAAGAAAAGATCGATAATTCCACAGGAAAGATAGACGATGCGATTCGTAAAATTGGAGTTTCCCAAAAAGAAATCCAAAAAATCTCACAAAAAATCAAATCGATGGTCTTCCGAGTTAAGGAAATCGAAAAACATTTCCTTAAGATAAAGGCAAAATACGGACATGATGTCCGCGAGATCAAAGGTCTGAATCGTTTTATCGAAAAAAATGAAAACCTCGACGAAATCGAAAAGATGATGGGATGCGATATTGATGAAGTTAGAGAAGTCATCAAAGATATTCGCAATAACGAAAGAAAACTCCGTCGTATGGAACAGGAAGCCGGTTCTTCCGTTACGGATATCAAAGACTGGGGTGAAAAAATCATCAAAGGGGAAAGGGAGATTGCTCAAGCAAAAAGAGAGCTTGTGCGAGCGAACCTTCGTTTGGTTGTCTCCATCGCAAAACGATATGCAAATCGTGGGATGCACTTTTTTGATTTGATCCAAGAGGGAAATATCGGTCTCATTCGTGCCGTCGATAAATTTGAATACAAAAAAGGTTATAAATTTTCTACCTATGCCACTTGGTGGATCCGCCAAGCTATCACTCGCGCGATTTCTGACCAGGCTCGGACGATCCGAGTCCCGGTTCATATGATTGAACA
>JALOTI010000440.1 GCA_025457985.1 Leptospira sp. | reverse complement strand
GAAATCGGTCAGGCAGTGATAAAAATCAAGGAGGGAGGGAAACTTTCCGATTCCCTTCAGGGATCACAGATTTTGCCTCAAATGGTTCTTGGTATGCTCAGCGCGGGGGAAGCGTCTGATAAAGTGCCAGAAATGATGAATAAACTCTCAGAAATCTATGAATCTGAGGTCGATACCTCAATAAAATCTTTGACCCAAGCACTAGAACCTATGATGATTATTGTAATGGGTGGGATAATTTTTACCATAATGGCGGCTATTATGACTCCAATGTACAAATTGACGCAAGAAATTCAGGGGATGTAAAAAATGAAATTGAGTTGGAACCAAAAAAAGTTGCGAGAAGGATTAACCTTGATCGAGATTACGGTTGTGATGCTGATTTTAGGATCACTAATGGCCATTCTCTATTCCAGTATTGGAAACCGTGGAGAGGGTGAAAAAAAATTAAAGCTCAAAAACGATAGTGCCGTTTTGAGGACTGCTCTTGAACGATACCAAGAAGTATATGACAAATATCCTTCGGAAGAACAAGGACTTCAGGCATTGATTGAAAAACCTGACGATGACAAAATTGGGGATGATTATGAACCAATCATCAGAGAAAAAGCAGTTTTAAAAGATCCATGGAAAACCAATTACATCTTAAAGGTTGATGGATCTGTTCCACAGGTAATTACCCTCGGAGCAGATAAAAAAGAAGGTGGAGAAGGAAAAGACAAAGACTTCAATATCCTTTCACCAGATGATTATCCCGCCGCCTTCCGTTAGACAAAAAGGTCGACTAACTTACCTTAAAAAGCGCCGCGGTCTCACACTCATTGAGATTGCGGTTGTGATTTCCATTCTGGGATTATTGATGGTAATCGTAGGTGGGACTCTGCGAAACTTAATCATTCCTTCTACGGAAGATATCGCTGTTAAGTTACAAGAATCCTTTAAATTTGCGTATAACAAAAGTCAATTGACGAACCAATCTGTCGTATTTCGTTATAATTTCCAAAAAGCCGAATATCAATTTTTCCTCTTAAAACGGGAAGAAGGTGGGATTGAAGAAGAACCGATTCTAAAAAAAACCACTCTCCCATTTTACTCAAAAATTACAAAGGCTAGGGACCTAGCTGGAAAACCAATTACAGAGGGAGAGCTTAAGATAACGTTTACTCCACAAGGATCAACTACGGATTTGTTTTTATACATTGGATCTGATTCTGAGGTAAAACGAACACTTCAAATTTATAGATATGGTGGACGAATCAAGATCCATAAAACAGATTATTTTCCCGATCCAGAAATTGATAGACCTATTAAAGTTTCCTATGGCCTTGATGATCGGGATGAACAGGTGGACCCAAATGCAAAGAATAACCGTTAGATCCGCATTTACTCTGTTTGAAGTAACAATTGCTATGGCAATGGCTGCAATGGTTATGACGATGACCTATTCCCTGATTGCCGACGGAATAAGTTATCAAAAAAGGGCGGTGTTACTTTCCAACGCAGTCCACCTTGCAAAAATCAAAATGGCGCAGGTAGACTCATCCACTGCTATGCAAACTGACACAACTAAAGGATTGATTGATGCATTTCCCGGGTATTCGTTTGAGACAGAAATTAAAGAAGAAGAAAAAGACCTTCTCAAATTGGCTTCAGGAAAGGATGCCGAATTGTTAAAAAGCAAAGCTCCTAAAGATATGTTAGGTGATAAGGATGTAGGCCTCAGCAATCTAATGAAAAATCGTGGTCAAAAAAAGAGCTTTGAAACGGGAGGACTCTTGAAGGTTTTTCATGTAAAGGTCAGTATATTTTATATGGATGGAAACAAAAAAGAGAAATATGTAGTCGAAACCTTCCGGAGCACAAAGTATTGAAAGCTTTGCGGAAACAAAGACAGGGATTTACTTTAGTTGAGATTTCTATTGTAGTAATGATCCTTGCTGTTCTATTTACGGGTCTTTTTTCTGTATTTTATACCGCAAATAAAATTGCAAGGAAGGGCTCGAATAAAAAAGGAGCCAATAGAAAGGACATTTTGTACGCAATGGAAAATGTTCGCGCATCCTTAACTCGGGCGTATTTTATCGATAATCAAAGGCGAGTCTTATTTGTCGGAAAACAGGAAGGTGCTCCAGGGACAAGGAATGATCGGATTGTATTTGCCACTGCCAATCCAAATGCGGAAGACGAAGGTCAGTCCAGTATCCGAGAGGTCTCTTTTTATTTAAAACCTATGTCCGAGTCCAAAATGGAAGGTATGCATTATTTGATACGGCGAGAAGATGAAATGATAGATAATTTTCCAACGCAAGGAGGCGTAGAACATATATTACTCGAAAATGTAAAAAGTTTTCAATTAAAGTATTCCGAGCGGGGCGATAAGTGGGTCGATGATTGGAATTCACGAAATACCAAAAAAATTCCCCGACTCATTCGCTTCGAAATCATATCACTAGTAGGAAGTTCGTTTGTTAAATATGAATCATTGGCGCACCCTGGTATCCTTTTTAAATAAAAAATCCAGAGAAGGATTTATGGTCTATTTGCTTGTTATGGCAATTGGGACGGCTTCTTTGTTTACAGCCTCAAAGTTTTTTGAGGATGCTGCGACCGAATACCAAGTTGCAAAATCCCAGGCGGATGGATTCCGGGCACATATGCTTGCTAAGGCTGGGTTTATGGGGGCTGTTGGGGCTCTCAAAAAAATCCCGGAAGAAGTGCTCTACCAATCAGGACTTGCCCTCGACCCACCACCGATTCCGCTAGGAGGAGGTGTGATCTACTACACA
>JALOTI010000439.1 GCA_025457985.1 Leptospira sp. | reverse complement strand
TTCCTCAAACTAATTCGTCAACCAATCCACTACAATCTAGCTCCAATCAGAGCAAAGATCCATTGGATGTTAGGGCAAATCCCCAAGCCGAAATTCCGATCGAATACTCCCAAGCCTTTGCTTGGTTTTTCGATAGTTCCTTCCTCTATAAAGAGGACTACAGTGTTCGAGGGCGGTGTAGTTTTTTATTTCGAAACATCCAACCAAAATTATATGAAAGAGTTGAAACAACAGAGGTTCTTGTAAAAAAATGGAACTCAAATGAACCTATTAAAGCTGACTCAAAAAATTTGCCTAATCCTTAGCATTACACTTTGGATTTCCGTTTGTAAATCAAAAGAAACGAAAGAGACAATTCAGAAAGAACCTGAGAGTGAATTAATATTAGAATTTACGAAAGCAAAAGAAGGTTTTATCACAGACTCTCTTTTCCAAGTGGCTATATCAAGTGTTTTGACAAGTGAATCAGAGAGAATGGTAGAGGCCAAGTCCATAGCCGAACAGAAAGCACTCAATCTCTTAAAAACATATACGATACCAAATCTATCCGAAAAAGGTAAAAAAGAATTAAGAGATATTGCGAAAGAAGGCAAGATCATCGACAAAAATGTTATCGTTGGTTCGCGTTATTATTTTTTGTATCAAATCCAAAAATCAAATCTGAAAAGACTTGTAACAAAGGATCTGGAGTAAACCTAAGCCAGCTGCATTCCACCTGACACAAACTTCTGGGATTAGATTGGAAACGTGGACGTCAGTTTTCCTGGAATGCAGATATTCTTTTGAAAATTGCAGTAGTAAAGTTTTGCATCCAATTCTAAGGCTCCGGAGCCTTCCATTTCCAAACTCATTGGTTTGACATACTCAAAGTATTCCACCTTTTCAGGGTGTATCGGACCAGTTAACTTTAAATCTGCGGACACTACTTTTAATCCATTCTTTCCGCTAAGTAGTATCTTATGCGGTGCCTGCACTTGGAAACCATAATCCTTTGGCAAAAATAGCTCTAACTGGTATTTTTTTCCTTCCAGTTTCTTTACAGTGATCTCTATAGGATGTTCTGCCGAAAAACCTGCAGTCCCTTTAGCCGGCTGCTTCTCTCCGCAGTTTGTTAACAGCAGAATAGTAAAAACCAAAACTAATTTTTTCATATCTATTAGACTTAAAGAGCTTTTTTTAGGACGACACATCGATTCGAATTTGTTCCCTTTTCATTATTAGAAACTTGCCAACAATTCGATAATTTCGTAAAATTTTGCGTTTGCACATAGGTCTTTGACCAAACAAGCCCTGTTCCTTCTGCCATCCGAACAACATCTTCATCTAAATAAAGAATAGAATTCCCTTTTTTGACCTCACCTACTTCCATCACCATATGAGCTCCAGGTTTTAGAATTCGGTAAGATTCTTTTAAAGTTTCATGAATGAATTGATTCCAATCATGAATAGAACTAAAAATACTCAACTTACGATTTGGATTTTTCTGAATATCCAAAAACCAATGGCGCAACCAATTGTCACCTTCATAGTCCACCTTATCCAAGAAAGGTGGTGATGTAACAATTAAATCAACAGAGTTCGATGAAATCTCGGGAACAGAGTTGGCCGAATTCAAAGAGTAGATATTATTTTTAGAAAATTCATGATAAAAAGGAGGAATACCTTTGGAAAGATCTCTCCTCATTTTTTGAAGAATTCTTGGTTTGATCGCTCTGTAATCTGGTGATATATTTTTCTTTAGGTTATTCCTTTTTTGTGCCTCTGGTGGAATCGAAACCTGAGGAAATGTGTAAACAGAAAAAAATCCGCTACTATGACCATGGAGTCTTGACAATGCAACTAATCCCAAATATTTCATTTCAGGCGAAACGTCATTCTTCATATAGATTCTGAAGTTTTTAATTTCGTTCAAAGTCCTCGGGTGAAAGAAAGCGAGTAGAGGTTCTTCTTCTTTGAGAATTGGTAATTCTTTTTCTAAGTCTAGACTATCGAGTTTTTTTTCCAGATCTTCTAAATTGGGAATCACTTGCCTTGCACTTGCTAAAAATATTGATAAAGGATGAATATCATTATGGATAGCCATATGCCCTTCGATATTCGCCTGTATTGCGGTTGTTCCTCGACCACCAAATGGATCATAAACCACCTTGTTCTTTTTCTTTAAGTATTCGCTGATAAAAAAACTTGGGAGTTCTGGTTTAAATGATGCTCGATAGCTAACTGTATGATGTAAAGGATGACCTTGCCTTTGTTTCGCGGTCCAAAATTCCCCATATACTACTTTATCTGACTCTTTATATAGTCTCTGTGCTCCTGCCATCCGTTGCAAAAGCCTCCTCGCTTTGTATAAAGATCGGAGGTTTGAATCAAACGGCTGGTATTAATTTTTTATAAGTTTTGAGACATAGTTTGTAACCAGTTTGGGAAGTAGAGACATAAATCTTTATGCAGAGGAACTTGAATTTTATGTTCTTCTCCATTTCTGTCCACAAAACATACGCTATACGCATGGAGAGCCTGTCTCTTATGAACCAATTCTTGCATAAGTTCGTCTGTTTCGCCAGAATTTACAAAATCCAAAAAAGCCGTCTCTCTTTTTCCATAGAGTTTATCACCTAAAATAGGAAAGCCTAGATAAAGTAAACTAGCACGTATTTGGTGAATTCGGCCTGTTTTCGGACGAATGAGTATGAGAGAAAGATTCATCTCTCTGTTATATGCCAGAAATAGAAATTCTGTTTCCGCATACTTCGCTGAATCAAATTCTTCTGAACGGAAAACTTGTTTTTTTCG
>JALOTI010000438.1 GCA_025457985.1 Leptospira sp. | reverse complement strand
CTATGATAGGAGCTTGTTTTAAGCCGTTTAAGTTGGTTGCAGCAAAAATTCGAATAGCTAATACATTTAAACCAGGCTTGAGTAAATGAGTTGGGAGAGAGTAGATTCGGATCTTCTGGAAGTTTACATCTAGTTTAGGAAGCACCGATCCTGTTTTATCAACAAGGGTACCGTTTAAATAAAACTCATCGATATCACGAATCCTACCCAATTGTATTGCGATCGGCTCGATTGGGTTTGAATAGTTTTCTGGTAAAACAAAAGAACAACGATACCAATGATAACCCGTTAGATTTTCAGTCTTTGATATTCCATAATCAGGAACGGATCTTTTTACCCAAAAGGATTCTTCGATGGATTCATCTCTCCAGTCCAGATTATCACCCTTCCGAAATAACCAATCCGAACTGAGAGTAATTGGATTTTCAAAGGACGTAACAAAACTTCCGCAGGGATTTGCGGAAATTTCGCCAAAGAAAGAAAAAATAAAAAGAAAACCGAATCCAATTCGGCAAAATTTGAAAATGGAAATCATATTGGCTCGACGTTTCGAATGGCCTCTTCGATTTCTTTGAGCTGTGTGGATATCCTTGCATCAATAGCTCCCACATCAGTTTCGATGATAACTCCACCACGATCCACTCGTGAATCTTCGTAGATATTAACTTTACGAAGAGATTCCATAAGTTTGATAAGTTCATCTTTGTGAGCTGTTGTAAGTTCGAGGTCAGCAAAATTGACGCGGATATCGATTCGATCTCTGTCTTTGATTCGTTTCATGGCTTCTCGAATATTATTGAGTACGATTTCTTTACGTTCAATGATTTCGTCTTTGATTACTTTACGTGCAATCACAAGAATCATCTCTACCATTTGTTTTTCAGATGCGGCAATCATCTCTTCACGGATGTCAATCGCCTTACCAATGATAGTTCCTAGTCGGTCAATGAGTCGTCTAACTTCACCTTGTCCTTTTTTGAATCCAACTTCGCGACCAGCATCATAACCTTTTTGGTAGGCTTCGTGTTCAATCTCAGCCTGTTTCATTTCGGCTTCTTTGATCATCCGCTCCACTTCCATTTTAGCGCGGTCTAAGATCTGTTCGGCTTTGGCTCTTCCAGAGTCTTCCTCGAGTTTAATTTTCTCTTTGGAATCTTGGATCATTTGGAAGGCTTTGGTTCTACCTTCTTCTTCAATAGACTTAGCAGTTTTTTTTGCGTCTTCTAAGAGTTGGCGGACTTGTTCTTCTGTCTCTTGTCTATATCTTTGTAGCTCAGCCTCGATCTCTTCAATGGAAGGACCTTGGTACTGCTCAATGATATTCCCTTCTTGGTCGATTTCAAAATCTTCTTGTTCATCTGATTTATGAAATTTTTTATATTTATCAGGAAGTTGGATTTCGACTTCTTCTTGTAAGTCGGCAATTTGAATTGGTTTAAAAACGAGTTTTGCCATACCCTTACTTTACTCTCCAGAGTTTCACTTTGCCTTCGTCCATTGCTTCTCTCAGTCGATCTAGAATCCCTTTTTGGGCTTCTTCAATTTCCGCAAGAGAGATCGGACCGAGTGAGTCCCATTCGATTTTAATCTCTTTCACAAGCCATGCTTCCAAATTTTCGTAAATTTGTTGGCAGAACTCAGGTTCCACTCCCTTCAAAGCACAGGCAATGACAAGAGGGTGGATTTCGGAAAAAAACCGAGTGAGACTTGTCCTCCCTAAGTGGAGGAGGTCTTCCAAACGAAAGTAGTGTTCTACTATAGTTTCGGCATATTCTGGGCTTTTTTTCTGAATTCGCTCAATTAAATTTTGAGAAGGTAAAAAAGGCAAACGAGTTAAGATTTCACCGGCAGTTTTTGCCTTACGGCTTTTGATTTTGGAAAGGGGAAGTTTGTTCTCAATCAGTTCGGTTTTGAATCGGAGGAAACGATCTAGGCTGTCTCTTTCCCGCTCGGAATGGTAGTCAACTTCGGCTAGAGCTAAAATGATACCCTCACGGATTACTTCCGGAAACTCTGCAATCACTTCGGATGCGATTTCGGGATCAGAAAATGCCAAGATCCGTGCAATGACTTCGGGAGATTCTTCACTGGTGAGAGCTCGCAGTGTTTCTAAAGGGTATTTGGAAACTTCTGACCAGGAAAGCCGGCTTTCGGATTCCCCTTCCTCTTTTAAGATTTCTTGGAGAAGGGAGTAGAGTTCATTATCTTCTGGTTTTGGTCCGAGCTTCAGGGTTTCATTCAAATTCGATGTCGTTGGAGATGTAACGAAAGGCTTTGGAAGAATTTCACTCGAACCTTTTTTCTGTGACTTTTTTTGGAGGAAGTCGGTAAAGGAAAGTAATAGCTTTTTTTCTTCGGCGGCAGATGGGGAAGAACTCTTTTCAACTTTTAAGAGCAGGGATTCGATCTCTTCGGAGCTCAGGTGTTGGAAAACTTCATCAGGCAAATACCGACCTAAAATTTGATAAGCAAGTGCCGCGCGGTTATTTCCTGATTTTCCTTTCATTTACAAGACATAATAGTGTAAACGAGCCCAACGTACAAACTAATTTTTATCTCAGTTTTTTAAAATTGAAAAGTCCTTTCCAAAGAAGTCTCGTCTCATTTCATGAAAGGAATCTATGCGAATTCTCCGAATAGCAGTTCTCAGTTTGCTGGCGTTGGGATTTCTCCATTGTGGTGTGATCTCCAAAACAGTTTCTGCCAAAAATGGAGAATTGGAGCTGACAGAGTCGGATCTTTTTGAAGGAAAACCGATTGCGCTCCAGGGTGAATGGAGTTTTTATCCGCAAAATTTTA
>JALOTI010000437.1 GCA_025457985.1 Leptospira sp. | reverse complement strand
GCCAGAGGATGTTGCTCAGCTATTGCGTACTTGGCTTGCGGAAGAAGAACAGAGTTAAGTTTTTTCATTCTTCCATCTAACATATGCTCCCTCCGATATCTTTTGGTAGATTGATCGAAAGACTTGGTTGGGAGCCTTACCATCCGCATCCTGTGAATATCTTGGTTTGAGCCTGTGCAAAAAGTACATATCAAGTTCCCCTTTGTTTTTTCCGTGAACCTTACCTCGATATTCAGTTTCAAAGAAGTATTTTACATGTTCATACGTTTCTTTCGAGATATTGATCTTTCCTGTTTCGCCTGATGACTCCATTCTAGAAGCAGTATTAACTGTATCTCCCCAGATATCATATGCAAATTTAAATCTACCAACTACTCCCGCCACAACTGGACCTGTATGAATTCCAAGTCGCAATTCCCAGAACGGCAAACCCAATGATATTTTTATCTCTTTCAATTGGTTCATAAAACTCTGTATTTCAAGTGCAGCAAGACAAGCATCTATCGGGTTGGTTCGAGAAATCAAAGGGAGACCACCAGCACACATATAAGAGTCGCCTATCGTTTTTAATTTCTCCATATTATTGCGTAGGATGATTTCATCAAATTGAGTAAAACAAGCATCTAACTCTTGTATCAGACTTTGTTCATCCATACCTTCCGCAACTTTTGTGAAACCTTTAAAGTCGGTAAATAAAACCGTGACCAAATCATAACGAGACGGAGTTACTGTTCCCTTTTCTTTCAATTCCTGGGCGATCTTCATAGGTAAGATATTTAAAAGTAATTTTTCAGACTCCTCTTTAGCTTCTTCAGCCTTGTCCTGAGCGATCAGTGCTTTTTCTCGTTCTTCATCTGCTTTTTGTTTTTCTAAGTCTAATAAAAAATAACTAATGTCCAATTCCTCAGCTAATGGACGTGACATGATATATACTATCAGATAATTAAACAAAACAAGAGGCAATACAAGCATTGTTAGGTGAAATGCTGATTCCCCTAATCCATATTGATCACGTATAAGTGGGAAATACAATACCGCCGCGATTACCATGGTTAATAGTCCGAGGTTTGCCAATCTTTGGCTGAGTTGGATGGTTCTACCTTCCAATGATAAAGCCCCATGTCGTAGTACCGCATAACCTAAGAATATTGCAGGTACAAATTGAAAATCGCTAATTGGAAAAATAGCTATTCCATGGGAAGGAAGAAGGGCTACGAGCAAAAGGATAGCTGACAAAATAAAGGACCCAATGATCCATTTTGAAGCAAAATTGATGTAATCTTTCTGTTTAAAGAATGTAAAGAGTACGAGACTTAGACCAAGAAAGCCATTTAGACCCACTAAAATCTCACCTGGCCCCCCATGGTGAACTCTTGACCAAGGATAATCGTAATAACCTACAAATAGATATGGTGAGGGTGCTAACAGTGCAGTAATAATAGAGAAAAAGTCAATGGTATTGATCCAAGAAGGTGGCTTTCTTCCGATTGCCTCAAATACCAATCGAACCATAATGCTTGGTGCAAAGGCAAAGGCTACAAAGGCGAGTTGGGATAAACGAAGTTGTACCACATACGATAAATTCAATTTGAGTGGAACTGATTGCATAACATAAAAACCAGTTAGAATGAGGGCAAACGCACAGAGTTGGTTAATCCTCGCAGAAGGATTTGCTCCTGCAACGATGATAGCGAGAAATACAGAAGTGAAAACAGAAATTACAGGTGGTACTCCCCAAGGATACCATTTCGCCGATTCATATGCATTAGGCGACAAACCGAATGAAACACCAAATGAAATAAAAATTAATACAAATGACAAAAGGCCAAATATAAAATAGAACATTCCATTTTTTTGAAATAGAAGCTCATTCACATCAAAAAAATCAGATCTAAAAATACCGTATGCCACTAACAACATAGGAATAAAAAGAAAAAATCCGCCCGGATAAACTTTAAATCCAAGAATACTTGGTGCATTTAAAGTCGTAAGAAGAAAGAGTAAATTAACTCCGTGAAATAGAGTCGGATGGTAGTTGGATCTAATATGCGAATAGTGTTTAATAAAGGAAGGTAGGATAAATAAAAAGTATCCCAATGGAGCCAATATTCCCCAGGGTCGAATGAAGGCACTACCCCGTGGGTATTTACCAAAGGGAAACTCAAACACCGTTGGCTCAAATCCCTTTCCAATTATAATACCAAAATACAATACAAAACTAGCTATCCAACATACATAAGAGTAATAAAGTAATAGTTTACTTTTTTTACCGATCATATAGTAGGTTAAGTAAAAGGCGGTGGGAGCAAGTGGAGCGACAAAAAAGTATAGAATGTCATTCCAAAAGACCAAACTATGTACATCTTGTATCCATGCTCTTAAAGTAAGTACTAAACCAACAAAACCAAAGCTGATGAAAGAAATTGTCAAATTTAACTGAAAGATTTTTTCTTCATCTTTTGCCTTACGATATTTTTGAAATGCAAAATAACTTAAAAAGACCCCAACCAAAAACGTCAGTATACCTGGAGCACCATAGGGAATTTTATACCAAAAGTATTCCCAGGCAGTTAGTGCTCTATCTGACTCAGCAAAATAAATCAAAGGATAGGAATCCATATAGTTAAGATCGGATTTAGAGTATTCCGAACAACAAGTTTGCTTGAAAAAGCTCTGGAAAATGGTGAAACAAAAAACTTAAATCTTAGGTTTTTTTATACTTAAAATTTAATTCTGTAAGAACGGAATCCGAATAGAATTCTTATGTTTGACGAATCAAAAACTATTCTTATTTTTGTACGGTAT
>JALOTI010000436.1 GCA_025457985.1 Leptospira sp. | reverse complement strand
ATCTGGAAAGGATACCGCTTCTTTCCTATCTTAATTTCGATGCTTCCCAACCTATCATGGCAATCTTTCGCGTTTCTCCCCAATGGTATTGGCCGAATGTTCCTCCCGATTGGATGACTCGGTGGCACGGGATCAAATAGGCAACAGGATTGTCACCAACAGCGGATCCGACAGCACGCGCCGCTTTCGGAAGTGAGATTTGTTCAGCAATTGTTTTATAACTCGTCAGTGAACCACTAGGAATTTTCAGTAAGGCTTCCCAAACCTTTAATTGAAAATGAGTTCCTTTTAAATGAAGTTTGATCTGCTTTAGCTCATTCCACTTGTGGTAAAAAATTTGAAGAGCGCTCTCTTGAAAAGGATCCATCGCTTGACGGTACTTCGCATTTGGAAAGGTATCCGTTAAATAAGAAAGTGAAGTTGATTCCTCCTCTACAAAACTCAGATGGCAGATTCCTTTTTTCGTTGAAGCGCAAAGCACATTGCCAAATGGACTTTCTGTAATACTGTATTGAATCTCTAGTTGTTCTCCACCATTTTTAAATTCACCAGGGGTCATGCCTTCCATTTGAATGAAAAGATCATGTAGTCTACCCGTTCCGGAAAGTCCGACATCCATTGCCGCATCAAACAAGCTTACATTCCCAGTCTTCAATCTCTCTTTAGCATAAGAAATTGTAATGTATTGTAGGAATTTTTTGGGACTCACGCCTGCCCAATCCGTAAAGAGCTTTTGAAAATGGAAAGGGCTTAGATTCACCTGCGTTGCAACTTGGTCTAAATCAGGTTGCCCTTGGAAGTTTTCGCGGATATAACGAATGGCCTTTTCGATTCGTTTATAATTTTCGCTATTTTCTAGATCCATATGAGAAAGGATACCCCGCTTCCCAATGATCGAAAACCCGATTCTTGCTATCTAGATCAAATTTATCTAATTTTGCACCAAAGAATTTTTTGGAAGATTGTATAGAAGCAGAGATCGTTGAATAAAATTTATTCTTTAGCTTCCTGGTTTGAAAAAAAAATTAGCACGACGCTTAGACATTCAATTAAACAAACCCCAATTTCAACTAAACATAAATAGAATCATCTTTAAAAAGCTACAAGGTAGAGCCTGTAAAAATTGAATAACACCCACTCGATTTCGAGACTCGCGAGTTTTCTTGTACTCATTATTATTCAGCTCCTTTTCTTTTCCAAATTCAAATATGTTTTTATGAAATGGACTCTAATGCTGAGCGGCGAGATTTTGACATCCTTTTACTTTTTCTGCATCGGCATCACTAGAGTTAAGTTTTATATTTTCTTCCTGGAAGTTGCCCTTCGTCGATTCAATATTACAATTAAGGGTCTCAAATAGAAGTTTGCCTTTTCCTTTTGAATTTTCAAATTTTATCTCCGATGTCTTCAACACATCAAGAAAGGACTTGAGGCATCTTCTTTCGGGGAACAATTCACGACAAAACAAACTAAAACTGTCTTTGCTGTCAAAATAAAGCCATGTCGTATCGGCTTCCGATTTTCCGATAATACCCGCGTTAAAACCGTAAGGAAATATTTTAAGAGCCTTTTTTTGGCTTTCACTAATTCTACATAAAAAGTTAACTGAATATTCATTGTAATCTGCATTTCTCGAAATATTTAAGTTCGTTGAACAAATTCCTTGAACCGATTTGGTTAAATCCATCGCTTGCAAAAAGTATCCATTCAATTCGGAGAATACCTTGGCGTTTTTTGGATTTCTTTCTACTGGCTTATCTCCTCGAATTTCCTTATTCGGCAAATCAAAAATATAACCACTAATGGTAGTAATACTCGTTTCAGTTGTAAGTTTGTTTGATCCTCCAGGATTATCAAAACGGAATCCAAGAGATTTGCCGAGTAACAAGTCGGATATTTCTTTTTGACTTTGAGTTACTTTTTCGCCTGTCCAGGTATACTGTATAGTCTTACTAATGCCATACTGAATGACATTTGCCTTAGACCAATCTCCACCTGGCAATTTCCATTCAATTGAGTCCCCGGAGATCGAGATATCGTTTACAGAACAGGTTACGCTTGCTTGATTATAAAGTTCAGGATTTACCTTATAAGTAAAAATTCCTAGCGTGCATGGACCTATTTGATTCTTAGAAATAATTGCCTCCACTCGCTTTGAAAATGCACTTTCTATTTTTTCATTAGAAACAATTGCCTCAATCCAAACTTGATACGATGAAGCTTGCTGCTCTTCTTTTGTTATTTTATAAGTTTCGATGTAACCCTTTGAGTCCGCTACAATCTTACTGTATATCAACTCTCCATCCTTAATTTGTGAGTTAGTATTGATAAAAACGCCAACCGCCTTTTGCACGCATTCTTTGAATGCTCCGTTCAAAGCTTCAGATTTAGCTTTTGAAAGATTGTTTGAAAATATAACGGCATCTCCTCGGGCCGTACAAGAATTTTGAGTCGATTGTGAGTTTTCAGATTTGGGGGCGGATTGACAGGCAATCAAAAACAGTAATAATAAAGTAATAAATGTGCGATGCATAAAAAACTCAATCCTTGTTTTTATAGATATTCTTACTTTCTTCATGATTCTTACGAGCATTTTAATAGAAATATTGTCTCCTTTCGTAAGACTGAATTTCTTTCAGGACAATTGTCTCGCGAATCCGAGGCTTCAATCTTGAGCTTTAGGGGTAGGCTTCCGGAAAAACCCTTATAAAAACATAAAATTTTCATTGTTGTTTTTTTATCGCTTCGTTGAAAATTTCTGAAATTATGATTATTCCACCTAACAAATTGTTATTCTTCAGATCTGAGGAGTC
>JALOTI010000435.1 GCA_025457985.1 Leptospira sp. | reverse complement strand
ATTTAATGAACAATATCGTCTCGAAATGCCATCCCTCTGCAAAGGCAATTCGTCTCATTACAGTACATTACACTGCAGTACAGACTCGTTTGCATTAGTGAGATCTTAATGTACAGTTGGGCCGCCGGGCGCGCTAGAGACTTCCTGTTGGCCTACGCATTTCGCCCCTTCTGACTGACTGAACAAAACGTACACGAACCACTTGACGGCACGGCAAGTCATCAGATGTCCACCAATAAACTCGGTGACGGAGACGTAACAACCAGCTACACCGATCATCCAAGTCCGGGATTCAATTCCATCAGCAATGAGAATTTCATAATCGTTGGAATTAATTTCTTTTGGATTATGAATCAAAACTATGTTTTCTCTTTCCTTGAGAAATGTAAGCTCTTCTTTCCAAATAAAATAAAGGGAACTCTGTCCTTGCCATAAGATCACTTTTTTTCCAAGTTTCGCATATTGGATTGCTAGTTCTCCAGCAAGGATCGATTTTCCTGAGCCAGAACTTCCAAAAACTAGATTCCTAGGTTTTGAATAGATGCCTTCTAACAATTTAAATTGGGCTTTGGAAAGTGTGAGTAGATCTTCTTCCTCTTTTTGGGGAGAGGTTCGAAAGGTATGGAAAAAGTTTAAATTCTTTTTGATAATTGTATGAATCTTTTCCAGGGTTTGCTTGGATAGTGGTGGTAAGTTTGACTTATAGAATATTTGGCTTACGAGTTCGTAAAGATTATCTGTCTCCTCTAATTCTCTTTTCCCAAACAAATGCATGTTTGGCGAATTTGGAGTTGGGAATTCTTGCTTTAAATTTTTTAGGAAAAAAACAGCACTATGGAAATACTCTTTGGGAACTAGTTCACTAAGTTGGTTGTGGTTGTTTATGAATTCATATAGTAATTCTTTTTGACTTTGTGCTTGTGAAATAGGACTGTCATAGGATTTACCCTCTATTCGTTCCCAGTCTCTTGCTCGAACATTATAAAATTCCCAGATATTTTTTTTGACTCTCCACCTTCCATTTTTTAATTCTATGGTTACAATTCCTAAAGGGCAGACTACAACAAAGTCAATCTCGCGCATGGGGACATCTGGCGTAATCAAAGTTAAAGAATAGTAAACATATGAATCATTAGGAAAATCCTCAGAGAATCGCTCATGAAATTCTCTTTCATTTGAATAATCCTTGGCTTTTCCCGGAAAATGTTTTGGATAGATCATTTTTTTGTTCGTTTTAAATTTAGAATTTCATTCTATAGAGAAATGGTTTCAAAATTATTGATAGTATTTTCTATCGGATTGATTTGCCACTGTGCTGGTGCGAACATAAAGATACGAGTGAATTCTGATGGATCTGGTGAACTTTTTTTATATCAAAAGAAAATCGAAAAAAGCTCCCAATTAAAGAACTTTGGGACGGGATTGAAGCCGATCGGCGAAGTTGAGTTAAAATTTAAGGAAAGAAGTTATCGTTTTACGAATCTCTATACTATCCTACCACCAGGATTTCGATTTTTGCAATGGGAAGAAGAGGGAGTTTTAAGTACGTATTTGGTCATAGACACAAGTGCCAATTCACCTCTTCTGTCTGCTTTAGAGATCAGACGTTCGGAGATTCAAGAGCTTGTGGAAGAAGGAAAAAATCATGATGATCTTCTTCGTTTCAACACTCTAGTCGAATACATCCAATTTGAGGTAGAATTTTCGGATGCTGTTCGCACAGTAAAATTTACGGAACCTAGAAAACCTGGTGAGTGGACGGCTCGACTTGATTCGGAAACTAAAATGATCGTAAACCTCCCTCTACAGTCGTTATGGGCAGATGAGCATAAGCTAACAATCATTCGTATCGATAAAAAATAATTTCACAAAGAAAAAACTAGTTTTGTTTTCTAAAGTAGGTAGTTTCTAAGTCTTTAATTATTTTTTTAAGAGCAAGTCTTCGTTCTTCTATATCCGGAAGGATTGTTTTTAATTTCTTTCTCATTTGGAAGAGTATTTCGAAAAGATCGGCATCAGATTCAGGAATAACTTCTTCCAATAACTTTCGAAGGGCGCTGGATACTCCGGCAAATCTTCCATCCGTAGAAATAGAAAACTGAACAGGACCCAAATCGATTACGGATGCAGAAAAAAAATCGCAATGTTTGGGGTCGTCGACTGAATTCACCCAGATTCTTAACTTTTTTGCAACGGTCCTAAATTTTGCATTCGTTTCGGAATCACTTGTGGCTAAAAAAATAAGGTCTCTGTCTGACAAGTCCTCCTCTTCTAGTGCACGCTCTTCAAATTTTATTTCTGGGTGATGCTTCAAATATTCTAAAACTGGTTCTTTAAAATATATGGAAATAATGTGAATTTTTGCTTGGGTGTTCTCCAAACCTAAAAGTTTTTCAAGACATGCATTTCCACCACCCGCAATAAGTACGTTTCGTCCGGATAAATCTATAAACGCGGGATATTTTTTTATAGATTTCATAGGGATTGGATTGGGTTCTGAGAGAGTCGTTTTGATATCAATGTTTTATCCAAAACTTCCCCGATAAAAAGAATACCAGGTCCTTTCGTCTGTTTGGTGATTCCTTCGGATTTTGCTTTTGCCAAAATACTTTCCGTATAGACCATCTCTTTACTTCCTACGTTCTCACATAAAAAAACAGGAGTGTTTTGATCTAGGCCTTTTGATATGAGCTTTTCAGCAAGCGCCTTCACTTGTTTTGTACCCATAAGAATCGCAATTGTTCCTTGGAAGTTTTCCATACCTTGCCACGCGCGGTCATCCTCTAAAATCGTATGTCCATCGAGGATGATGAT
>JALOTI010000434.1 GCA_025457985.1 Leptospira sp. | reverse complement strand
ATATTTTAAAAGAAGAAAAAATAAGTAGTTGGTCGTTAAAAAAGATACGTTTGTCGGTTTTGAATACATTTTTAAGCAAAATACCTTGGACCAAGGAACTAAAAATGGTTCCCGCAATTGCACATGGCCACCATGAAAAACTAAATGGAGGAGGGTATCCGAGAGGGTTAACTGCGGTAGAAATCCCTGTCCAAGCTAAGATGATGGCGATCGCGGATATTTTTGATGCCCTAACAGACCAGGACCGTCCATACAAAAAAGCCGTACCATTAGAACGGGCTTTTGACATTCTCAAAATGGAAGTCCGAGACCAGCACATCGACGGTGATCTCCTCGACATTTTTATCGAGAGTAAGGCGTACGAAAAAATTCTTCACAAACGGCTTGAGACCTGAAAAAATATTCGGGTATTTTTATAAGCTAAATTTTTTCTGTCTATAATAGAGAGGAAAATACAGTGCCGACACTTTCAGGTCAAACGATACTCATTACAGGGATTACCGATAAATCATCACTTGCCTTAGCCATCGCTAAAGAATGCCAAAAACAGGGAGCAACATTAATTTGTTCCGGTCTTGGTCTTACACCCCATCATAAAAACTTATCTGAAAATTCAACAGCCTATCTGCAACGAACTTACTCCGACTTTCAAACAGCTGTTTGGGATGAGTTAGGAAAAGATATCCTCACATTCCCATTGGATGTGAGTTTGCAGGACAGTATTGATGAATTCTCAAAGAATCTTCAAGAGAAGGGAATCCAACTCAACGGTTTTTTACATTCTATTGCGATGGATAAAACCATTCGAAAAGGTAAAGTTAAACCTATCATGGAGGTCAACCGAGATGAGTTTATGGATGCAATGAATGTATCTGCATTTTCATTCTTGGCACTCACACAGAGTTTATACAATGTAAAGGTTTTTGCAAAAAAAGCATCACTTTTGGCTCTAAGTTATTTAGGTGCGGAGCGGTTGGTTTCTCACCCTTATAAAAATGTTGGTGTTTCAAAGTCTGCCTTAGAACGAATTGCTAAGGAAATGGCATTGGAGCTCGGCAAATCCGATGGATTCCAAGTGAATATCGTACGATTCTCGCCATTTACGGGAAGTAAGGCGGGTGGTGCAATCGAAGGTTTGACAGAGGCTGTTGCACTTTGTAATGATCTTTCTCCCCTTGGAAATGCATCACCTCAAGATTTGGCTGAAGAGGTGGCTTACCTTTTCAGACCAACAAACCGAGTCACTGGAGAAATCCGCCACGTGGATGGTGGATACCATATCCGAGGTTAGTCCAACTCACTAAAAGAGTCCGAGATTTTTCTTTCAAAATCTCGGCCTCTCTCTTCAAAATTTTTATACTGATCAAAACTGGCACATGCTGGGGAAAACAAGATAGTTTTCTCTTTCGTAGATTCGGAACCAGTAAAT
Organism: Leptospira sp.; assembly: GCA_025457985.1. Taxonomy (GTDB): domain Bacteria; phylum Spirochaetota; class Leptospiria; order Leptospirales; family Leptospiraceae; genus Leptospira_A. Next base: position 1,393 of record JALOTI010000434.1, on the reverse strand, counting down.
ACTTGTTCATTTTCTAGAAGATAGTTTTTTAAGTGTGAAATTGTTTGTCCCAAATCATCGAGGAAAAAAACAGGAAGATCCAATTTTATAAGTTGGTCTTTCCATTTTGAGACAGCAGTTCCATAAACCCAAACGTTAATTTTTAACTCATCTAATTTTTTAATCAGTGGATCCAATGGTTCTTCTTTTGGAATTCCACCTAAGATCAAATAGACTAGATCACCTTTTTTGAAACCGGAAAGCCCCGAAAGCAATGAATGTAAATTAGTAGATTTGGAATCATTGATAAAGGTGAAATTTTCAAATTTCTTTAAAAGATTTGAAATTTTTATTTTTTCATATCTAAACTTGAGACCTTCAAAACTCTCATAAGCAGCTTCAATTTTTGAGGGAGCCAAACCCAATATCTCTGCTATTCCGATCGCAAAACAGAGATTCAAGTAGTTGTGTTTTCCTTTTAACGGAAATTTTGTCAGATTGTAAATGTATTTCGGGCTGGAAATTTTGAGTCCATCTTCTTGAATCAATATCCCACCATTTTCGCCCACAAAATGTTTTTGGCACACAGTGTTGGAGAAAGTATCTTTTCGAATGTATTCCAAAACATTTCGATTTAAAAAAACATGAGACTTTGGATCCGTATTTATAATCTTCCACTTTGCTTCCGCGTAATTTTGCATATTCCCGTGTCGCTCTAAATGATCCGGTGCGAGATTGAGGATTGCAGAAACATCCACATTCAAATTGGGTGAATCTTCTAATTGGTAGCTGGAAAGTTCTAATACAACTAAACTGAGATTTTCTCTACAGAAACTTGTGAATGGAACTCCAATATTCCCTCCCATTCTAGAATTCGTATATTCTGATTTTAATATATGATAAGTTAAGGCTGTTGTTGTGGATTTACCATCGGTTCCCGTTATTCCTACAAGTAATCCTTTGTAAAATACTCGCCCCAGAGCGATTTCTGAAAGAATGGGAATCCCTTTTTGTTTTGCTAAACTCAAAATGGGGTGGTTCGGGGAGATGCCCGGGCTTTTGATCAAAAAATCGCAAAGAGAGAGCGCTGTCTCTCCATCGGATTCCGCGAATACTTTCGTGAAGTCCATTTTGTTACTTTGGTCTGGATTTTTGTCAACTAGGATGGTTTCCCGTCCTAGACTGAGGAGGAGTTTACTTGCCGAAACTCCGGATGTGCCACCTCCCAGAATTAGAAAACGGGCGTGGGAAAGGAGTTCTTCGGGTGTAGGAATGGGATGAGAAAACATTGATTGACAGTCCTCTAAAATACGGCGAATTTGTAAAATCATATCAGGTTGGTGAATCGGTGCTGAAACACGAAGTGAAAGACGGAAAACTCGTCGTATATCTAGAAGGTCGATTGGACGTATCT
>JALOTI010000433.1 GCA_025457985.1 Leptospira sp. | reverse complement strand
AATAAACTAAAAAAGGACTTGTTTCAGAAAGATAGTATATCCATGCTAACAGCAATTAGCCTTGTTCATTTCCAATCCAGGGCTCAAAGAGGAACTCCGATCCTTACACAAGGATTAATATTCTTTGCCGTATTTTTATTGGGATTTCTTTTATTACTCTTTGGGAAAAACAAACCAACAAGGACTGAGACAGATCAGCAAATACTTGTGGAACCAAAAAATACTCTAAGTCCAGAAAAAAATAAGTCAATTGATACCTTCCCTATCGAAGATAAAAAAGATCCCTTGAAACAAAGAATCTCTAGAATCCAAAACCCTAGCTTTCAAAAGTCGGTCCTTAGTTTTTTGGAAGAGGAACATGCGATCTTGGATCTGATGCAGAGACGCGAGCTTTTGGAAGAGATCTTCCAAAGCTCAGAGAATGAAGATGTTCTTTACTTAAATTTTAGGAATCGAGTTGGGAAATGAAACGCGTTTTCACAATTTTCTTTCTTACGAATATGCTTTTTGCCGAAGGCTTTTTCCCCAAAAAAAACTATGTCCAAGACCTTGAAGAATTTGAACAAAAGCCCAAGTACAAATCGGAAGCGTATCAATCGGGGGAATCTTGGTCTCGAATTCCAAATGATGAAACTACAAAAGATGAATATGATTACTATGCAAAAAAATGTCCTTCGACCGAATTAAGAGACTCAGCCCAAATCCTGTATTCACTTTCTCCCTTTGACTCCGTATTTGTTCTAAAAAACTGCTCCGAAATTCCAGAATCGCTTAGAGGAGGACTAGAGAAATCCACAAAACAGAAGATTTATGACCTAAGTTTTCTTCCTTTGTATGAAAAGATTCAAAATGTAGAACTACCAGATCATAGTATCTTTACTGACAGCTTTGCAATTTGGAAAAGAACTGTTTATAGATACTCTAATTTTTATAAAAATGACTTGTTGTTTTTGGAAACAGAAAGACAATTTTCAAACCAATTGATTCGAGTATTGTATTCAGAAAGTTCTATCTCTCAAAAACTGATTTCAGTAAAAAAGATAACAGAAGATATGCGAAATCATAATTTAGCTAAATTACAAATGTACTTATACTCTAAACAAAATCCAGTTTTTGCAAAAAATCTTGAGGAGGAAAATTCATTTTTATACAAATACTTTAAGTCTAGTATTTTATTATTTTTGGATGAAAATGAAATCTCGGAAGTAGACAAAATAAAAATTAAGCAGTTTGAATCTTGTTTGGATCGAATAAAAGAGGACTCCAATCAGAGATTGTTATTGTTTTACGGATATTTTTCGGATTATGAAAGGTTTTTGTATACTCCCGTTTCCAAAACCAATCTGAAAGCAAGTCAACAGTGGAATTTTGTGAAACGAACCGTCTTCCAGTCGCATCATTTTTCAGGTAGATCACTTGAATTGTCCGAGACTTGTTCTTTGATCCAAATGGGACTATAGAATGTCTGAAAATATCCGTGAATTGATTGATTTGTGTTTGGTGGGAAATCAGCCAGCCTGGGCGAGGTTCGTAGCTAAGTTCCATAGATTGATTGCGGGCACCTGCGCCAGGTTTGTTCCTAATGTAGAAGTGAATGATACTGCCCAACTCGTATATCTCAAAATCACAGAAAACGATTATCAACTTCTACGTAAATTCCAAGGAGATCATCTAGGAGCATTCATAATCTACTTAAACGAAATTTCCAAAAATGTCAGCATGTCAAAAACTCGTTCTCTTCGAAGAAAGGAATTTCGAGAAGGTCTTCCTTTGGATCTAAGCATCGATATATTGGATGAAAGACCTGGACATGAAGAAATCTATTTCGAAATTGAAGAGAAACAAGAGTTTTACGACTTAATCGAGGGATTAGACGAACCAAGTCGAGAAATTCTCATATTACGCACAAAAGGTTATAAATTCAAAGAAATCGCCGAAATTTTGAAGGAACCTCTAGGAACCGTTCTTGCTCGTGCGAATCGAGCGAAAGAAAAGCTAAAAAAATTCGTCGGAAATGAAATAAAGTCTTAGGAATTGGCAATATACTAATGAAACCATTTGATCCAAGTGATTTTATGCAAAAGATAAAACTTAAAGAAGCAGAGTACCTGATGGCGACAGGCCCCGATCTTTCTCCAACAGAAGTAAAAAATCTCTTGGACCAAATCCTTCCCAAGCCATCGGGAGCCGTTCAGATTCTATTGCAGGTGTTAGAAGATCGCTTAAAAGTGATCACCAGCGATTTAGAAAATCTAGAGGTATTTCCGACTCCTATCCTGGCGAGGGACTCTGGTCCCGGGAGAAAGGGATTTACCCTGCATCGTAGCCAAAACGGACTCGATTTACAATTTTCCTTTACGGAATCGTCGGAAGGATTGTTTCTATCGCTCAAAGTGAATCCGCACAAAGGTCTTTCTGCGGAACTTGTGTCGAATGGAATCGTTTTAGAGACCCTTGAGAGGCTCGATCTGCAATCGATGTTCGATACACCGATTCAGCTCGATTTTTCACCCGAAATCCGCATCCTTTCCGGGTCAGAAATCCGAGCCAATTTCCACTTTTTGCTAAAATCTTAATTTTTTTGAACGAAATGCAATAAATCAGAATTGTTGAGACACATATTGGAAAGAAGAGGTGCCTTAGTTTATTAAGAAACCGCTTTCTTTTCCAAACGATTCGATTTTACAACCCGACTTATGTCGGGTTCTTTTTTTTAAGCGTTTACGCGGAAGTAAATCACATCCCCATCTTGAACCACGTATTCTTTCCCTTCGATTTTTAGTTTCCCTTCGTCCTTAACTTTTATCGGATCACCGGTTCTGT
>JALOTI010000432.1 GCA_025457985.1 Leptospira sp. | reverse complement strand
GATTATATAGTCCACGGGAGGCAGTTCTTCCAAACGAACCACGGCGTCCTGGAATCGTTTCACCATAAAAGAAAAAGGGGCGGCGGATCCAGAAAAGACAGGATCGAATAATAAAATTTTTCCTTCAATATTAACTATAAAGGTAGAGTGTCCAAACCAGATAAATTTAATATGAGGAGATGGAGACGTAAATTCGGACCAATCTGGTTTTTGTTCGGGCAACTTAACTCCAGGTCTTCTTTGGTTTCCTCCACCAAACAGGAATTTGGAAAGAAGTGAAAAGAAGTTTTGTTCTGACCTCATTCTTTCTAAGACATCTGGCTTCCGATTTACAAATTGTTCCCGGTTCGGATCATAGTGATTGGATTTTTGAATTTTTTCTAGATGTTCTCCATGAGGATCTTTTCCGAATGCTCTGCATTGCCAGATTGTGATCGATAGGATAAATATTAAAACGGTTTTTAACTTGGTCAAGCGCCAATCCCCTTTAGAAAGTTAGATATCTTGTGTTATCTATTTGGCAAAATTTTTCCTAAAATAAAATTTGATAGGCTCTTAAACTTGCAAATGGATGTATTCCGTTTACTGGTATACTTTGGTTTACAAGTTCATATGCCGAATCTAAATTCAAATCGATACACCAAAGCCATTCATAAGGCATTTTGTTCCTAGGTCACAGGACTTGGAAATCTGGTCGCTACAACTTGAGAAGGATTGGAATTGTTTTGTGCAAAAAATTTCGCAAGATAAGGAGGCAGCGAGTTTTAAATCGTTTGAGTTTGTGCCCTTTGGGTCAGCACAGCTAGTAATATTTGCACAAATTTTTGAACAGCTTTCGATTCCGCTGATCCCCGCTTTTTCTCCAGTTCGAATTCCTGCGGTTTTTAAATTATGGAAGCTTATTACCAAAAGAATCAGTATAAGTAACGGAATTTGTTTCTTCATTGTTCGCTAACCTCATAAAAATGAATTTGTTCTTTGAATTTTAAATTTTGCAAATTTTGAATTAACTCGAATACATCACTCAATGTTAATTCAAGGTGGGCTTTCCAAATATTCCATGAATTTAAGTTGATATAGTCATTGTTTGGTGAGTAAAAAGAAGACAAAGATATAATTGGTAAACCTGGTTTTTCGCAAATTTCTTTTGCAGAGCTTGGAGGGGAATATACGACAAGAGTATCCTCTAACTGGTTTTGATAATCCATTCCATGCCAGGGATTTTCACTAACTACACATAACTTTGAAAGATGAAGCGCATTGAGATCTCGAGCAGGGAGCGGGTTTTGAAACCTGGGTAAGACCAAACCTGCAATAATCGGTACAAATAGTATAGAAAAAATAAATTGATTCTCAAATCCTTTTCGAAGGAACAATGAACCTATAAGATAAAGAGATAAAATAAGAGAAATAATAAGCAATTGCATTTCAGAATTTAAATATGATATGATCGCAAGAGAAATAAATATTAGAAGATACAGCGTACTAGTCCAAGATTGTTCAAAGTAAGATCGAAACTTTTGTTCTGAGAATGCAATGGAAATTCCCAAAAAAAAGATTGGTATCAATGGTGTAATGTAGTAACTATCCTTTCGATTTGGTAAAATATGCAATAAAGTCAATGCTAACAAAAAATAAGAGAGAATGCGAAAGATTCTCTTTTCCTTCGAAATAATCTTAGTCTTGATTCCAGCAAAGATAAATAGGAATACCATCGGAGTATAAGGAATCGAATACAAAAGCCAGCCACCAAAAATCCGAAGAATTGATTGGTTTTCGCTGAGGAACTTTCCTAGATTTTCGTTAAATAAAAAAAACTTTATCAAAAGGGATCCTTCATCGGAATACCGAGAAAGAAAATACATCCAGACAATTGGGATCACAAAGGAAAGGGGGAATAAAAGTATATGCGTATAGTTTAAAAAGCTCTTCCAGTTTATATAAAATTGTTTTTTACGAATTCTGAGTAAGTCAACTCCTAGGAAGGAGAGTGGCAAGAGAACGGCATAAAAAACAATTAAAGGCCCCTTTATAAAGTAAGATACATTTAAAGAAAGTATAGCAAATACAAGAAAGATTGATTTTTTCTCATTTTGAAATCTGAGGTAAAGGTAAACAAAGAGTAAGAGAAAGAATGTTAACATTTGCTCCATCATAAAGAGTCGTGAGAACTTCCAGGCAGCAAAGGTCGAAGCATAAGCAAGTGAGATATAGAATGCATAACGATTCGATTTACCAAAATTCAGAACCCCAAAATACAAGAGGAGGGTGGTGAGAAGACCAAAGAACAGACTTACAAGTCGTTCAGACATGTAAGAGATGCCAAGGAGCAAATCAGAGCAGATTCCGGCCCAAAAAAGAGCGGGAGGTTTGTATGCGTTTGCCAAACCCGTTAATTGAGGGATAAGCAGGCTATCTTTCTCAATAGATTCACGCACTGTCCGAATATGCATGATTTCATCGCCTTGGGGGAATACACCTTGCGGAACATCAAGACCCGGGAAAACGAAAACTAAAAAATAGAGAATTAGAAAGATAGGAAAACGGATCTTCACAATTTCCATATAAGAAAAATACTGACTAACTGGTCATTAAATGACTCTTGTTGTGGTGTATCATGCAGCTGGCCACGACGCAGTTTGGTTACAGCGTTAATGTGCGAACCATGAACGACAGATTGGCGTACGCTCGTCAGGCAACAATTATCAGCTGGTATAAATAATGTCACACTAAATTAATTTACTCCATTGTCTGTGAAAATAGCTCCATCGACTGCGAAGTGTTTATCACAGCCGATAGATTGTTTCGATTATACTAAATTTCCGATAGTATTAG
>JALOTI010000025.1 GCA_025457985.1 Leptospira sp. | reverse complement strand
GATCCATGAAATCCTATTTTAAGAGTGGGCAACCCATCGAAAAATTTCAGGTAAATGGAATTAGAAAGGACATTCCAGAATCCAAAGTGAAGGAGTTTGTTGATACCTATTTACAAATTACTAAAAAATCCGGCATTGACGAGATCTTAAAACTTGTTGAGATCAACAAAATATCGGAGCAGGAATTTACTTACTCGCTCAAAAACATCGACGCAGACTACATCGTAGTTGGCTATCTCCTTCCAGAGTTTAGGCAGTCAAATTTAGTTTTGATTACAGTTTTTTCAAAATTATACAGTGCATTAACTTTGGGTACAGTGCCTTCGTATGAGAATTATTCAATCAATCCGACTTTTGTCTTATACGATAAAAATTTGAATCGACTGGAGCAATTCACAATGAGCTCTAATTACTCAGTGATCCAAGCTTGGTGGGCAAGAGAAGATATTGCAAATTCTGGCGAAAGAATCTATGGGCATGCAGGAAATACGAACCCAAGTAAAGTGTATATCCCAGAGATCGAAGATGCAAATACAGTTATCACATCGTTCATCAACAATAGACCCGAATAAATGTTATGATAACTTCAGTGTTACTGAAGTTCATTTTTGTTTAGATAATTTGAAAATGATCCATGTTGCCAAAAATGCCTCAAACAAACTCAACGGTATTGCGAAGGACAATATTCCGAAAGGTAATACACCCAAATTGCCCCATTGATCGGTCCTTCAGGAAATGTTAGTCCTAAATTTTGGTAGTGTTCTATCCAAAGTTCATGTAATAAATAAGTGTTACGAGTGAATTCGGAAACACTGATCCAGATAGTCGCGATAACGATTGACACCGCTGTTTTGTGAATCGAAGTCATTTGTTGCTACTCCTTTCCTATTTCTTTTGCTCAAATTTGATTTGTTTTGCATATTCACTCGGAGTCATTTTTTTCACCGATTTGAAAGCAATATTAAAATTTGCCTTTGAATTGAACCCAACTTGGTATGCGAGATTTAATAAATTCACTTTCGGGTGCTCCTGGATTTTTTTACATACCTCTTCTATCCTATACTCATTGATATATCGATTAAAATTCATTCCCAAATAAGCATTGATGTATTCACTCAATTGGTAATCCTTTATTCCCAACCTCTCAGCAAAGTTTGCTATATTTAAATTTTCTTCTTGGTAGATTTTTTCCTCTACCATAAGTCTTTGTATATTTGTATTTAGCTCCTCAAGATTCAGGTTTAGAATTCTGGAAGTTTGATAGGACTGTCGTAGACCGGGTAGGATTTCGTTGAATAAATTTGGCTGAGCTTGTGAGCGAAGAAAGGCTATAACTGCCATTAAAGTAGCCAGAAAGGCTGTAAAATACAATCCTCCTTCCCAACGAAATACTATGCTTAAGAAGATCAAAAAAGCAAATAGGATATTTCCGTAGATAATCATACTTAAAATTTTTACACCTTTTTCTGCTGCAGGATTTGGATTATGAAAGAGGATATTTCGATAAGAATGGATCATCATTAGGAATATGAATACCCAATAGAAACAGCCTATCACTGCAAAATACTCTGGTATGGAAAAGATGCCACTTTGAAATTGAATGTGTAGAGGTCGAAAATCTATATTTGAAAAAGAGAATTCGATAGCAGAGAAAACAATAAGGCAGATTAAAAAAGGTACATATCGGCTCCATTTTTTAAATCCTACTGTTTCACTCGTAAGGAATTGTTCTATCGTATACTCCATGCTAGCTGGAATTAGAAAGATTGCAAATAGATATCCATGATTTAAGTAAACACTCTGGAAAGATATTCTATTCAGGACCAAATAGGAATACAAAATCAATAAGGCGGCAGCCATTGCGGAAATAGAAGCAAATGGAAATCCTTTAGATTTACCATGTTTTATATACATATGTAAGGCTAAGAGAAGGTGAAACCAAACACCAAATAACAACCAGGAACCAAATAATTCAATCATTGCCTTACCTAACAGATCACTTGAGAGTGTGGAAGTCACGTGGAACTTTTTGTACGGAAAAAAGGTAAAAAATTACCATCTTGGACTCAAAAAAACGACTAAAATCCTCATTTTAGACGCAGGCAAGCCATATTTGTGATAAATAGAAGTCAAAGCGGAGACAATTTATGAAAAAGTACCAAATAAAAATGGCTTTGAGCTGCGTGGCGATTTCCCTAACACTCGCCTGCGGACCAAGCGAAAACCAAAACAAGTCCTCAGTATCTATTTTAGGTTTACTGAGCTCTTCACAAGAAACTGCAAATTCCACGTCAGCCGAACAGTTAGCCTTATCCAATGCTTCCCAAAGAAGCCAAATCGATTCGGCATTCGCTACCGAAAATGATGGAAGTTTCACCTTTAACGACCAAGTTGAGTTCACTTCGTATGATGGGACAAAAATAACTGGAAATTTATTTCAACCCAAATCAGGAGTAGGACCCTATCCTGCTATAATCTTCGTTAATAGTTGGGCCTTAAATGAATATGAATACATCGTACCTGCTGCAAAATTAGCAAAGAAAGGATTTGTAGTACTAAGTTATAACACAAGAGGTTTTGGAACATCTGAAGGTAAGATCAATGTAGCTGGTCCTAAGGATATGGAAGATCTTTCGAGTGCAATTGATTATCTAGAAAGAGTGGCCCCTGTGAATGATAAGATAGGAATCGCAGGTATATCCTATGGAGCAGGTATATCACTTCTCGGTGCGACAAAAGAACCAAGAATCAAAACTGCCGTTGCAATGAGTGGATGGGGAAGTCTGCCCGACTCCTTGTATGGCAATCAGACGCCAAGACTTGTATGGGGACTACTTTTGATTGGCTCCGGATACCTAACAGGAAGGATGGATCCCATCATAGCGGAGAATTTTCAAAAACTTCTAGACAATAGAGATGTACAATCTGTCCTAAATTGGGCAGGAGACCGGTCACCTAGCAACTATGTTTCGGCATTAAATGCAACGGGCAAACCAGTCTATATTTCAAGTAATTCCCAGGACAATCTCTTCCAGCCGAATCAAATTTTGGATTATTTCCAAAAGTTAACAGTTCCCAAAAAATTAGATCTCAACAATGGCATCCATGCGACGGCTGAGATTGGCGGTGTATTGGGTTTACAAAACTATGTTTGGACTAATACATATGACTGGTTTGATTATTGGTTAAAGGGAATTCAGAATGGAATCATGACCAAACCTAGAGTTAGCATTCAAAAAAGGCTCGCAAGTGAACGTGTGTTTTACAACACCTGGCCAATTCAAAACCAAGTAAACAGGACTTTCTATCTCAAACCAATGGGCATGTTTAACTTAACTCCGGGCTCCATTAGTACCACCAACAATTCTAGCAACACCTCAAATACCGTAATTGCTGGCGCTACTATTGCAACAACTGGTGTCCCTTTACTCTCTGAAATTTTAGATGGAGCGGTTTCCATTCCGGTAAAAACAAATGTTAACCTGATTGATAGAAAAAATGCAATGGTATACCTTTCCGATTCTTTATCGAATCCCTTAAAAGTAAGAGGAAAGGTTACCTATAAAGGCAGAATCAATTCTGCAGTTAGTCGTCCCCATTTTGTAGTATACTTGTATGAAGTAGACTCTTGGGGAACAGGAACATTGATAACCCACGGAACAAGCACACTGACGGTTAGTAGCGGAAGGGATGCAGATCTAACTTTGGACTTACAAGCCGTAGCACATGATTTTCCGAAAGGGTCTCGCCTTGGGCTTTCGATTGATAATGTTGATCCGATGTATGCAAATCCATATCCACTCTTAACTTATGTAAATCAATTTAGACATAGCTCACAAACAAGCTCCACTTTGACCATTCAATCTGAGTGATATTCGAATCTGTTAGGGGGCGCATGCCCCCTTTTTTTATACCATTTATCTAGGGCTTTAGTAAGATCTTTCCAAAATGGTTTCCCGATTCCATATACATTTGTGCCTCCTATGCGCCTGGTCCACCAAGACCTAAGGTTTCGCCTAAAACCAAAACTCGTTCTCCTCCTTTCCATCTTCCTAAGGGATCTTTGGAGGAAACCACAACTCCAGCACAGTCCATTCCGAATAACTTTAGTTCCTCTCCGAAGAGAATAGATACAGCAAAGTTCCCAACATTAGGAATACCAACGCTATGGTATCCATTAGGACAACTCTTTTCAGGTTTGCATTTACATCTTTGTTTTGAAAATAAAACAAGATAAATGACAGAATGCTTATATATCCGACCCAAAATCCGATGACTCGATATTTGGAATCCAATGCAGCATAATAAAATACCAGAGATACACATGAAAATAAAATAGCCCTATGTCGTAGAAGCAGGGAAAGGTTTGCATCTTCGATTGGGAGACCATAGAGTTTTTCTAATGTTTGGTTGTTAGCTGCACCTAGAATGGGTAATGTGTGGATGATTCCGACTACAAAGAACGATATTGAAATGAGCGAATTGTAAGTGATCATACTTTGAATTGTATAACATTGTATTCGTAAAAATTGTATTAATCTGCTATTGGGAAGATATTTGGAGGAGTCTGTCGGATTTAATTACAAAAACTAAGTTTCTTGCAGAGTGAAGGAGGAAAAAATTTTCTTTCCTATGCATTCTTAGATCCAATGTATTAAAGCGTCTGCGAACACGTTCTTAGGATTGATTCCAAAGTATTGTTTGAACACTCTATGCAAATGAGAAGAATCAAAAAATCCTGAGGAATGTGCGGCATATGTAAGTTTGCGATTTTTTTTCAATGCGTCTGCTAAATTCCGAATCCGTATCCAGACCCTGTAAGATGAAATTGGGATTCCCATTTGTTCGCGAAAGAGATGGCTCAAACGTGATTCGGACAGTCCAACGGATGCTGCTAGTTCCACAAGGGATATCTGGGTTTCTAAATCCTTTTGGAGTAGGAGTTTTTGGACCAAAAGAATACGATCATCCATTTTTGATTTTCTTTGGATAGGAATATGCAAATTATCCAATATTAAAGTAAGATTATGTTTTGCTTTATCTTTCTGTTGCAGCAATTCGGTAAGCTCTTCTTTCAAGGGTAAAAGTTCTCTTTCCTCTAGTTTTATAATTTTAGTACCTCCGGATATCTCTGGAGCGTACGGAGAGTACTTCTCGAAAAAAACAAATGCAAGATAGGAGCCGTATCCTTCTATTTGGTGGTCCACTTTGGGAGGAATCAGGAAAGCTTTTTTCGTTTTAAAAGTCTCTTCTTTGGATTGGTATCTAATTTCGCCTTGCAAGGGCAAACACAGAGTCCAGGTAATATGGGAGTGGACGGAAAGGGAAAATATCTTTCCCATGTAGAGGAGTTCCTGTTTGCCAAGGTAGATGTATTTTTCGTTCATAGGACCTTTGGAAATCATGGATTCTTTCTGTTTCATTTTAACTAAATCTTGCATAAAAATGAATTTCCAACTTGAATTTGAATATACCACCTGACATAGACTAGTTTTAAAAATATTTTATGTATATCGAACTAAAAAATCCTTAATGGCAGTTTGCAAGGTTTGGATTCCCGGTTCTTCTAACGGTGCATGTCCACAGTTCTCTAACTCTACAAAAGAAAAGTTTTTGATTCCTCTCTGTTTGAATTGGATGAAAAGATTTTAATGCCCTTGCAAAAGAATACTTGTAAAAATCTGCTTTTTGAAGAATTATTTTTGCCGATGTAAAATTGACTCGTAGCAGATACATACAATTTTCTTTTGAGCCTTGGTATAAGGTGTAAGTATGAAATGGAGTCTGCTTAACTGTAGCACTCACTTTGTTTGGAATGTTTTTGGGAAGGATGATCAGTGCAGCGATGGATCGTTCCATCGCCACATTACCAGCGTTTTATGGAGCTATCGAACTCATTGCGTCCATAAGTCTTGTTTTTCCTAGTACATCATACTTGTGATTTCTCTTTGTGGAATCGATTGTAAAGATAAAATACATCAATGAATAATTTGAATAATACCCAAAGAGAGCAAAGGACTGGAACCAAATTTTTTGGAAATAACCAAAGGGCAAAAAGTAATACGGGAAGTGAAAACAGTAAAGTTCCTTGAGCAAAGCCAATTCGGTGTACCATTTGGTCAACAAAGTGCTCATGGTTGAACTTCAGAAACTCCTTGGTTTTGAAAAAAAGAAACAAGGATTCCCCTTGAGAAACAATGCACAAAATCATATTCAAAAGAAAAGAATTCAGGAAGAGAATTTCAAATGATAGACTCTGATCAATCGGTATACTCAAGAGTTCGGTTTTAAAGAACGCATAATAACTGTCATACCCATTTCCTCCGAGAAGGGCATGAATCAATGGCAATAAAAATGCTACATGCGCTCCTAAAAAAGCAAACATGGCAATCCCCAGGAGAGCCGTACTTTCGAATGCACTGCTTCCAAGATTTTGTTCCCATTTCTTTTTAGGAAACTTGAGTTTTGCGGTCAAAATTTTAGGTAAACCAAAAAGTATGAGTATGATACTTTCCACTGTGTAGGCGTAGAGGATTTTGATGATCGACCATTTTAAAAACAGTACACCTAGGAGTGGGACCGAGTTGGAAAGTAATACTAAAAGAAATGAAAGGTAAAAATTGTCTTTCGTGAAGAAGTGTGCAAAACGAAAAAGAAGCGAAACAGGGATCTTCATAGGCAACGTCTCGTCCTTACTAAATTTGATATATTCGATGACTTGGTCCCATACTCATCGATCCCAAAAGTAAACTATGTAGTTCGGTCTAGTTATGAGTGTTAGTATCCTCTGTAGGAACAGCCAGATCGGTCATTCCATGCACATGGATCTAAACTTCTCATACAATCCATCCTCGTTCGGAATTTAGAACAAGAAACCTCATACTTTGCCGCATTGGTTTCCTTGGCTCTTTGATTGGCTGCTTTTTCGGCTGCCGTCAATTCTCTGTCACCAATCAAGTCTGCCGTCAGTCCGTGTCCCTTTCTCGGCTTAACGCTATCCACCCACATCTCTCCCGAGTTATCTTCCCAACGAACAAGTGTCAGTTTGCCCTTTGTTTCTAATTCGAAAGCTTTGTAATAAAGACCATTTAGATATTTTGCATAAATTGCTTTTCCGGCTTTTAAACTCGAAATTGGCAATACTTCCCAAAGTGTAATTGCATTTGGATCTTTAGGGCCTTCATCGGTAATATCCCAATCGCCGATTTGCGATCGGTCCAAGCCATGGTTTTTCCTGGGTTTGATTTCGTTAGGTGATAGAATCGTTGGAGAAGATCCATCTTGCCATTGGACTTCGTAATTCTCTCCTTCCTTTCGGATTATCGTAGCTTTGTAATGAGCCCCACCTTGCCACTGAGCATAAACAGGATCACCCTTCTGGAAATTGGTTTGAGAAAGGAGCAAACCAAAACTGAACAGAAAAACCAAAAAGAAAATAATTTGCCTCATAGAATATCCCCCTTACTGGATTGAGAAAGTAGAAACGAAAGCTCTCATTTTGTTTTTTGACTTCAGATTTTGAAACGTATTAAACCTAATGATTTTTTCGTTGGTTGCAAGTTTTTTACCACAAAAATCAAAAAATTTTTAAAGTGATTTTTGTCTCCTTTGAGAGCTCAGCTATCCATTCTAATTCATTTATCTTAAATCTTGGATTAGGAGCTATCAGAAATTTGCCAGTTTTTGATTGCTACTTATGAATCTTTTGCTAAAACTAAAGATGTGCGGGACATCCATGTAACTTCAAAATATATCTTGGTTCAGTTAGACCGATTTTTGGTTGTGGGCTCGGTTCTCAGCGGTTTTGCGTTACTAATATTCATGGCTATAGGTGCAGGACTCTTGTGGGCATTTTTCTCTTTAGGCATGCAACATGAGCTTAACGTCGAGTCTATCACTGCTCTTGTAACAAACAGAGAATTAAATTTCAGAATCGCATTCCCACTTTTCTTTTTTGTCTTCGGTATCCTTTTGATTTTCATCCCGCTCTCTTTTGCTTGGAACGTATGGACATCCCAGAGTCGCAGACCTGGATATACCCGCTCTTTGATCTTTGATCTTGAAAAAAAACAATTCTTCGTTTCAGAGGAAAGCTTCAATACTGGGCAAAATCCTATCGATAAAGATCTTCCTGGATTTCCTTTTCAGGATATAGCCAGATTCGAGATTCGAAACCGCACCACTTATTCAGGTATCGGATTGAAAAGAAGGGTAATTGGATGGTATGTTGTATGTTTAACCAAGACAGACGGAAGTCGTTTTGACCTATGGGAAAGTAGAAGCGAGTCAGAAGCTACTGAAGTTATAGAAACACTTTCCTCCCACGTGAGATTTAACCATAATGATAACATTCGGATTAACTTAGCCTCAAAGCTTCCTTCTAACATTCAGCAAATCTTTTTAGGCGACAACTGTTGGTTTCTTTGGTCTATGCCTGCTCGTTTTATTGATAAGATCATCGGTCTATTCATCATGATGGGATTCTTTCTAATTAATATTCTATTTTTCATAGATTCGTTCGTCTTTCTGATATTAGGTGTACTGATTACAGGCCTAGGTTTAGTATTTATATTTAAGGAGATTTTGAATGGTATCACTTCTACAATCAACTACCATGCAATTCACTTAAGTTCTGAAGCGTTGAGCATTGGATTCATTCCCAAAAAAAATCTCCAACGTGCTCTAGATACAAAAGCCAAAAGTGACCTTGATTTCAATAGGAAAACGCCAAATTTGGGTTTTCAATTTAAAGCAATAAGCAGCTTACCTTTGCCGGAATGCGATATTGTAAGATTCAATGTTGAAATCAATGAATTGTCAAGGAGTGAAAGGAGCATAGAAGTGTTATTAAATCCGGAGAAAAATAGGGAAAGTAAAAGAGTTACGATTGATTACGAAAATTCATCAAAAAATCAGCAGGAGGAGAAAAAAAACAGAATTGTAATTACTCTAGCAGAGCTTAGCATCGGCGAAACGATTCAATTTCAACAGATTCTGGAAAAAGAACTTAGGCAAAGAGGTGCGGAAGCAAATTTAAAAAATCAATAAATGAATGATTCTTTCTGGATTCATTGTCTCAAAGATAATTTAAAAGAAATTTCAATCCTTACTTCCTACAAAAAAAAGATTTCCTACGATTTTTTTGATCTTCCATTGTGGCAGAATATGCGAAGACTACCAGTCATTCTTTCTTTATTTACCTTTGTCTTTATTCTCATACATTGTCAGATCGGATGGTACACGAAAGAAATCAATTCCTCTGAAGGTAGGCTTTTTCGTTTATCACATCCACTTTCATCAATCTCTTCTAAACCAAAGTTTTGTTTGGTTGCAAAAATTCGATACAAAGCTCCTCGCCATAAAGAATTTAACTATCGAATAGATCCAATTCAAGAAGTTTATGAAATGGGAAAAGTAATGATTGAGGAGCCAAGTTACGTAGGGCTCGAACCAGAATTTCTTAATTTTTTACAGAGTCGTTTGAAATCAAAATACCAGTTTCAACTTAAAAAAGTAATATATGATATTCCTGAATCCTTTCGGCAAAATAAAGTTTTTGATTCATTAAAATCAAATAGAAGTTTTGTGCGATACTCGGAAATAAATAAAAAATGGAAAAACAACATTGTATTAGCGGAAGTGTTGAAAACCTATGCTGATATAATTGATAGCCAGACGGAATTTTTTTACGGCACTGATAATCCTGTCCAACATGACCTTGGAGATTGTGACGAAACCTTGTATTTCGCTGAGGTTCAAAAAGAATCAAAAGACAACAGGTTCTATATTACTTTAGCGAGAATTACTTTTTGGGTTTTTCCTGAATACAACCAGGAATCCCACCATTACACCGTTATTCGAAGAAATAAATTAGAGAAAACGCAGGAGACCTTTCAGTTTTCTATGGGTTACGAAAAATGGATCTCGGTTTTCTTTTTACCTACATTCAATTTATTTGCAAACGTTTCGGATTTCCATATGGAATATCGATTCTCCGAGGAATCGGAGGAAATGTTTTTAGATGCTTTGACAGAGGAGCTTAATAAATGAATACAATTCAAATAAGAATCTTAATTCTTTTATGTAATATACTTCTAAATTGTCAGACGTTTGAAATTTACCGCAACGTTGATTTAGAACATGGTGATATTGAAGGTAATTTGTATGAATCACCTTTTGGAAAATTTGCTTGTTTCATACCTGTTGACGCAAGGTATGCAGTGATGGAAGATCAAAAAAATGGAGTCACTTTTTACCAAGAAGAATTCGGACTTTTTAAAATCCAAGCATTGCCAGTAAAACCAGAGTTTACTTTAAAAGTAGCCGAAAAGGGAAAGGAAAAAGCTTTATCTGATTTTGTTACAAATGATATATTAGAGAAATTGAATAAAGATTCGATGAAAGCGAATTTAATCCTTTCACAATACAGTCCCGAATTTAGAAACGGAACAGTTTATTTTCTGATAACAGTAAAAAATCCTAAAAACGATTCCCTTGTTATTCCTCCTTTTAACTCTTATGCAATGATGGTATTTCTAGTGAATGATTTCATTTATGTTCTTACAAGAAATGCCAATCTCCCAATCACTGCAGATCCACTTGAATTACAAAAAGAAATTGAATTGGCAGTAGACAAGTTGATAGATTTTCATTCGCGTATTTATATTTTGGGAGACGTAAAATCGGAAGATGTCACATC
>JALOTI010000431.1 GCA_025457985.1 Leptospira sp. | reverse complement strand
ATTGTTTTAAATAATCTTTTGCCTTATCTAAATCGTATGGGATCGTATGATATTCTTGATTTGGAAATTTAGTTTGAAAATAGGGAATTGGAATAGGTCCGTAAGTGAGATCCGCCTTGCCCTCCAAGATTTTTTTTATGAAAAGCTCCCTCGGAATGCTTAGATTGAGAGCGATTCTAAAGTTTTTATCAAAACAAGGATTGGAACCGTTGATAGCAACATATTGAATGGATCTTCCTTTTTTTGTTAATGTTAAATCCTCCGTGGCTTCGGGAATTGAGAGTAAAAAATCCGAAAGTTTGAATCCATCTAACTTAGATTTGCGATAGAGAAACAAAGATGTTGTTGATTGAGGTAAAATCAAAAACTCGATGGTTTCCGGTAGGTTTTTACCGGACTCTCTTTTTGCTAATTTTAGGAATTCATTTTTTTTCCATTCCAGACATCGATAAGAACCGTAGCCTTCAATACTGCCTTTATGTAAAAAACTTTCTTTTGAAATAATACTTACAAAAGGCAGAGCTAAACGTTCTTTTAAACTCTTTAGTGAAATTTTTGATTCAATTTCAATTTGAATTCTTTTGTTTGTTAGAATCTCTATTTTTTTTAAAAATTTGAAATCATTTTTTCGTGGATAGGTTTCAGAAATTAATCTTTCCAAACTGAATTTAATATCTTCTAAGTTAGGTGAACTGTCATTTGTAGTGAGGATTAGATACGTTTTTCCATCAATACTTTTGATCTCCTCCTTGTTTACCCAATCCGAAACTAGTTCACCATTCCTCCAGAAATAGATAGTCTTATGAACAAATTTTGCAAGTTTCTGGCTTGTTAGATCTGTTAGGAAAAGGGGATCCAAACTATTCGGATCGGAGGGCAGAGCGATTCGAATGTCGGATGGAGTTGGATTTGGATTGCAAAAAGTGAGGGACAGAAAAATCAAAAAGAGAGAAAAGGTAATCAAACGTGAAGATTTATCAAAAACTCTGGCCATATCTAGTTCGTTACAAATACAGACTTAGTTTTGGAATTTTTTTGTCTATATTTGTTTCCATTTTTAATGGCGCTTCACTAACTTCATTAATCCCTATTTTTGATTCCTTGGGGACAGGGGAAAATTACAAGTTTCAAATCTCACTTACTAAAAAGGATGAAGGTTTACTTCGAGATTTTAAAACTCCAGATCAATTAACAGGAATTACATATTGGGAATGGAAATTCGCCAAGTTAAAAATTTCGGTAAATGAAGAGCTTTCCAACAAGAAACCAGATGATTTGGTCTATCTTTTTTGTCTGATCATTCTCCCTATCTATTTTCTAAAACTCCTCTGCCTTGCTGGCACCGTATATTATGTGAATTCTGCGGGTTTACTCGCAGTTCGGGACCTTCGGCTTGCACTGTACCAAAAGTTGCATGTCCTGCCTTTGAATGATTTTTTCAAAGAAAAAACGGGCGTCTTAATGAGTCGAGTTATCAATGATGTGGATATAGTTGGCAAGGTCATTTCGAACGATCTGAAGGATGCCATAAACGATTTTTTTTATATCATTACCCATTTGATTATCCTTCTCCTATTGAGTTGGAAGTTGTTTTTTTTACTATTCATAGTGATTCCGTTGATTGTTGGACCAGTTAGTTCTTTCGCAGATAGAATTAGGCGGACTACGAAAAACCAACAAGAACAACTATCTGCGTTGAATGGTGATCTACAAGAAGTGATTTCGGGTATTCGAGTTATTAGAGCATTTTCCATGGAGAACAAAGAGTCGGAGCGATTCTTAAAAGTTAATACTGATCTTTCTGAAAAAACTTTTAAAACGCATTTTTATCATCAAATAGGACCCGCCTTAACAGAGTTATCTGGATCAGTGGTAACAATGGTCTTCTTAGGAATCGGTGCTTATCTACTCGAAGATCCGAGTTTTTCCAAAGGAATGTTTATCGCATTTTTTTTGACACTTATTTTTTTGATGAGACCGTTAAAACAAATGAGTATATTGGTAAACCTTGTGCAAGGTTCTAAAGTTGCCGCGGACAGAGTTTTTGAGATTCTGGAAAGAGAAGTTGATATAAATGAACCAACCCATCCCGTCTCTTTAGGAAAACTGCAGAATGGAATTGAGTATCGGAATGTATCATATTTGTATCCAGGCACTGAGATTTCGGCATTAAAGAATATTAATCTTAAAATTGGAAAGGGTGGTACGATTGCCATAGTTGGTTCTTCTGGTGCAGGCAAATCTACTTTAGTTGACTTACTCCCTCGCCTCATTGATCCATCAGAGGGGGGAATTTATTGGGATGGTGTTAACGCAAAAGATCTCGCTCTTGATAATTTACGAAAGCTCTGGTGCTAATTTACGATTCATAACGCCGCAAAATCTCCGACGACCGGGCGTAGGTTGTGAATGCTCATCGTGGTTCATTCGAAGACTGCAGGTGATGGCAGAATATTTCAATGTTCGGCAAACTCCGTTCTACATACCTAAGTTCCGTACCTCGATCGCCCACACTATTATTATTATTATTATTATTATCGTCAATGTCTCATGGATTATACAGTTTAAAATAACAGGTGAGTCCATCGTCCGTTTCTCGGGTACACAGAATCGTTTTTGCTGCGATCAATAAGCAAGTGGCAATAGTCTACCGATGGGCGTGGCAATAGTTTCTAGCTGTCTGGCACGCAATATGTCGCATTTTCGTTCGTTCGTTCGTTATTTCCCCGATCGTCAATAGATGTCGTTTCGTAAGCTTGAATGTATTCGTTGAGACCGCATTACTGACTGACGTCCGTTGCGAAACATTTGCACGAAATCCGTTGAAGTGATTTACTGCCTTATCGCAGC
>JALOTI010000430.1 GCA_025457985.1 Leptospira sp. | reverse complement strand
CTAAGCAAATCGGGAATCAAGTAGAATGAATTTTTTTGCAACCGATCGCTTGGAAAGGACTCTTACTAGATAGGTTTAAAGTATGATTTCTTCACAAGATACAGTCGGCCCTATTGTAAAACAAGAGGCGCCTCGTTTATTTCTAATTTTGTTTTTCCTCGTGCAGGCAACGGTTCTAACAGTTTTTACCGTTCCATTCACTTGGGAGTTGTTTTGGGTCGCTGTAGGTTCTTATTTCCTTCGCATGTTTGGAATTACTGCCGCCTACCACCGGTATTTTTCACACGCGTCTTTTAAAACATCACGGGTATTTCAGTTTGTTTTGGCTTGGATTGGATCAATGGCTATGCAAAAAGGAGTTCTTTGGTGGGCGGCTCACCACAGAAACCACCACAAGTATTCGGATACTGATAAAGATATCCACTCTCCGTCCAAAAAGGGTTTTTGGTATTCCCATATGCTTTGGTTTCTGAGAAATGAATACAATGATTATGAAGCAAAACTCATTCCTGATTTTTACAAATATCCTGAGCTACGATTTATAGATCGATTTCATTGGATTGCTCCGCTAAGTTATGCGGTCGTTCTGTATCTTATCGGTGGTTGGGCTTGGTTAGTTTATGGATATGCCGTGGCTACTTTCATTTTGGGACACGCAACTTGGACCATAAACTCACTTTCGCATGTGTATGGATCTGTTCGTTACGACTCACGAGATACAAGCAAAAACAATTTTTGGTTAGCTCTTTTGACAATGGGTGAAGGATGGCACAATAACCACCATTACTACTGCTCATCGGCAAATCAGGGTTTTTACTGGTATGAAGTGGATATGTCCTACTATATTTTAAAGTTCTTAAGTTTTTTTGGAATTGTGTGGGATTTAAAAAAGCCGCCGCAAAAGGTTCTTGATGAAGGTCTACGACGAGACGCTGAAAAGAGAAAAGAAAAAGCGTCTAAAAAACTGAGCAAGGTGGAAGCTGTTTCGGTAGGTTAACTTCAAACGCCTACTTTTTTACGTATCTCTGGTGGGATGTCTTGGATGGAATCGTAACGCTTTTTCTTCCCTCCTGGCAGAGATACAAAATAAAAGCCATTGATCATTTCTAAAAAATAATCCTGACCTTTTTCACCTAAAGATCGTTTGTCGAGTTCTTTTACCATCAATTGATACTTAGGTGGGAGTAAATTCCAATTCATGTAGTTGGTAACTACTCCTTTATCGTTTACAGTGTAAGCGCCATCCTGGTGTAAAATTTTTGTGCCATTGTAGTCAAAAATCTCCATCACTTGGAGATTCGGATCACTACCTGACTTCTTTTGATTTTTAGAGGATTGGTTTTTATCACTTTTGGAGGGATCTTCCTTGGAAAGGTCAGTCGTTTGTTTTTGTCTGGAGTCTTTTTTTTTCAATTTGCTAAAAACGAACAAAAAAAATCCGGCAACAGCCAATAAAGCAAATACTAAAATCTCAGTTTTGGATAGATCGAAGAGATATCTGAGCATTATTTTTTGATTCTGATTTTGGTTTTTTCTGAAACTGGTACAGGAATTTTTCCGAGAACAGAATCTAAGAGAACACTTCCATTGATTTGGATTTCAGTATCCTTTCCAGATTCAGAAGCAGCTATCGTACGTAGTCCCAATTGTAAAAGTTTTGCTGGTGAATTTTTTGATTCGTCCAATTCGAGAGATAGTTTAACATCCGTTTCTGATTCTGCCTGGACAAGAATTGGAGAACCATTTTTTACCTTACCGAGATACTCTTCGCTATCGGGCAATATTAAAGTAACGCCCAAATCAAACTCATAAACCTGTACGGATTCAGGATTGGGATTTTTAATCGTAACGATAGGAAAAATTTCAAGTTTTGGAAATAAAGGGAAGTTTGGATTTTTAACTAAATTGAGCTCAACATCACTGAGAGTGATCTTACATTTTTTCAATCGATCGATATTCTTTTTCGCATCACTAACGCAATGCGAAAAAGTTACCAATGAAAAAATCGTCAAACCCAGGATTAGATTCTGTCTTTTTTTAAGGAACAAATACAACCTTCCCCTCAGTCATATTGCTTTTGTAAAACTTGAGTCCTTCTTCGAACTCAGAAAAAGGAACTCGTTTATTGATCTTTGTTTGGAAAATAGTTTTAAGATACTTTTGAGCTTCCTTTGCTTGCGATTGGAATTCTGAAATTCCTATTTCATAGATCCAAGAAGAGAGCCAAAAACCCTCGATCTTTTTGTTTTGGAAAAGAATAATGCCTGAATTAACCTCGAATGGTTTTTCGGAAAGAGCACCATAACAAACTAATTTTGATCCATAAGGCATACACTCGACTAAATTCTTGGCAATCTCGCCCGATACGGCATCAATCGCATAAGTAGCGTTCATTTTTTTCGTTAGTTTAAAAAGATCTTTTGTAAAGTTTGGAGATTCAGAATTTAGAATATGTTCTGCTCCAATTTCTCGAAGAGCATCTTCTTGTTCTTTTTTTCGCACAACATTGATTAACGGAATTTCCTTTTCTTTACAAAGTCGAACCACCATTTTTCCGAGAGCACTAGCAGCTGCTGTTTGAACCATAGCCGCGTGACCTTCCGTTTTGCATTTAGTTACCATTGCCCAGGCGGTCATCGGGTTTACGAAAAAACAAGAACCTTCATCTAAGCTAACATCATCCAAAAGTGGTAGACAGTTTTCTTCGGTAGTGAGCATATATTCTGCCCAAGCTCCGTCATTATGTGGAGCAACACAGGAAACCTTCATACCTGGCTTTAAGGTTTTGATTTCAGAGCCAACCGCATCGACAATTCCACTTCCCTCAAATCCAGCAGACACGGGAGCCTTCT
>JALOTI010000429.1 GCA_025457985.1 Leptospira sp. | reverse complement strand
AAGATGGATTTTTCTATTGTATATTTTGCTAATTGTTCTTTTTTTGAGATTAAGGCAATATTCTCATTATCATTTGGCGTTAGTAGGTGATCTACTTTTCCGGATTTAGGAGAATACCAGTCAAAATTTCGAAAAAAATCATTCAAATCGTTGGACTTAAAAATATAGTTATGTTTTGCAAAAATCGAATTTCGAATAATTCGTAAATCAATACTGTCTTTGTAATTTTCTAATAATTCATTATCTAATTTTTTATCGGATAAAATTAAGCTAAATATTTTATCATACTTTGTTTTGGTGGGTTTCTCAAGCAATGTTGTGGTAAATATTAATAGAAAAGGAATTAAAAGTTTCATTTTTTCTTCACAATTTTAATTTTTAAATTTTTAATCGATAGTCATATTTTTACAAAGTTTAGGCTAAATATCAAATCATTTCTTATTTGTTGAGCATTTCGCATAATGTTATTTTTATGCAATACCAAAAGCGATTAGCAATGGAAATGTTTTACGCAATGCGTTAAATGCGATAGACCCAATAGCAATTTCCTATCGCAATTCATGAATCCGGAAACCGCCAAACGGATGCTATCTATAAAGTATCTTTTGCCGATGGAACCATACTCGAAACCACATGGAGCCACCCGTTCCGTGTGAAAAAACAGGGATACACATCAGAGACGTTCTCTATCGAAAACACTGAATGGATCCAAGCCAAAGACCTAGTTTCTGGCGATGTGGCTCTAAGTGCTGATGGAAGGGAGCTGGTTGTATCTGATGTCACCATTGATGAACGGGCTGAGACTGTTTATAACTTTGAGGTGGAGGAGTACCATACTTACTTTGTGGGTGAAGTTGGGGTATGGGTACATAATCAGGATAAACAATATTCAGATACTGTTGGTAGATTTGAATATAAGTTAGGAGAATGGAATAGATATCGAGATCTTATATTCGATACTGCTTTGAGTAAATTGGGAAAATTTGCTACAAAGTATGTCTCTTTAAAAATGAAGTCGATGGAGCTTACGGGCATTTTAGTCTAGATGATGATATTAAAGTATTAGAGAAAGAGACCATGAAAAATCCCACGGGAGCTTGCAAAAAATACAATGCAACTAGAAATATTAGATAGTAACCTATTTGTACAGACTACGGAATAGGAAGTCATAATAAATGCAGAGAAAGATAACTTTAATTCTATTGTTTTCAATACTAACGTTTATGTGTAAAGATCGACCTGAGAATGTTCCAAAGGAAGCAAGCTTTGAAGATAATATGTATTTTCTAATGGATTCTCGTGATGGGAAAAAAAGATTTCGATCATGGACTAGGGATGGTCAACTAGACTATGAAATATTGGGTGAGGGAGAAGAGGAATATCGTAAAGCTTATGATAATGGACAAATTTTTCGTGAAGGCTATTCGAAAGATCTGGATGCTCCAAAACAAAGAATTAAATCTAAGAAAATTCCAGATAAAGCTACTTGGTCATACATCATGAATGGCTGGGAATCTGGAAATTTTGTAAACGGCAGAAAAGACGGAGTATGGAAAGTATGGTATGAATCTGGCGTTCCTCTCGGATTTATTCATTATAAGAATGGTATGTTGCATGGGGAAGCAAGATCCTATCGTAACGATACAGGATCACTTTTGGAAATTAAAACATTTTATAACAATGAAAACAAAGGTATAAAAATGTATCATCCAGAAGAGGACTATGATAAATTGCCTAACGAATTAAAAGAGATTTTAGACCCTTTGTCTAAAAATGAACCATTGATAAAAGAGTTTTTCGACGACATTCCAATCGGAGCTAAATCGTTTAAGCCTATGCCACGTCAAAAAAAATAGAAAACGAAATGTTCGTTAGTGTATCCGTCAATCTCAGAAGTTTCAATTTTCAACCCTTCCGCATACAAAAACTTCCGCAATACATAAGTTATGCCTCCGATAGCTACAGCCTTTGAGTCCCCTTTCTCCTTCTCCCTCGGATCGTTCCAATAAAAACCAATCGCAGTTGTTTGAGGGTCTTCCATTTGATTCTTTTGTCCTCAGGTCCGCTAGGCTTCTCCTCCATCGCATCGAGAAATTCGGGTGCCATTTGAAAAGAAAGAGATACGATCAGTTCCGAAGCCAATTCGATATCCGATGTCGGAAGGAACTTGGGCATGCGCATATCCTTTGCCAATTCAGAAGCAATCTGGTCCATTGCCGTTCGGATCTTTTCTCGGATACTAAAATTCCCACCGACCCGCTCCCGGGAAATAAAGCGAAATAGGGCAGGATTTTCGGCCACATAGTCAAAATAAATCCCAAGTGAAGTTTGCAATGCCGATTTGTAGGCGCGCCTCTGCCTCGCATCTTTAAGAATCTCTGCAATGCGTAAAGCACTCAGGTCTACCAATGCCAAACCTAGCTCTTCCATACTTTTAAAATGCCTATAGAAGGCCGCCGGGACAATTCCTGCATGGTTTGCGACTTCCCTGAGGCTAAGCTCACCGAGCCCTTTGCCATCTTGCATTAGCTCAAGCGCTGCATTTAGAAGGTTTTGGTGGGTTTGTTGTTTTTTACGGTCGCGTAGGCCTGTTTTCATGAAAAAGGAACTTTAGTAAACGATTGTTCACTTTTTTTTGGTGGCAAGGATAAAAAATGACCTAATTTGGATTGACATACTTAACAGCGTAAGTTAACACTGTTAATAAATAAGTGAACGATTGTTCACAGAAACTAAGAGGCGAAAATGAAAACCTTTCCATTTATCTACAACCAACCCAAGGATTTTGTAAAATCCCTGCAGCCAGGGGAGTGGGCAGAATTCCTACTTTCTGAAATCAATCCAAAACTTTCTT
>JALOTI010000428.1 GCA_025457985.1 Leptospira sp. | reverse complement strand
TTATCTTACTGCTGAGGATTCCATTATCTGATAAAAATTTATGTGTCCCCTCTGTCGCAATGATGTTGTATCCTAAACTGGAAAGAGATCGAACGGATTCCAATAGATCCTTTTTTGTTTTGTCATTGATCGTAACAAAAACTGTTCCATGTTTTGGCGGTTCTTCACCTGCCATTATTTGTGCCTTAACAAAGGCCTCACCTTTTGTATGTGCGACACCCATCACCTCTCCTGTCGATCTCATCTCAGGACCGAGAATGGTATCAACACCAGGAAACTTACTAAAAGGTAGAACTGCCTCTTTTACTGTTATCATTGGACAGCTGAAACGTTTGCCCAACTTAAAGGAAGCCAAACTTTCACCTAACATGATTCTTACGGCAATTTTTACGATGGGAAGACCAATTGATTTTGCGACAAAAGGAACCGTCCTCGATGCTCTCGGATTTACTTCCAATACATATAAAGTTTCATCTTTGATCGCAAATTGGACATTGATGAGACCTTTAACATCCAACTCCAAAGCCATCTTATAGGTGGCATCTTCAATTTCTTGGAGCATTCTCTGTGATATGGACTGCGGAGGAAGAATACATGCAGAGTCACCAGAATGGACTCCTGCCTCTTCAATATGTTCCATGATACCAGCAATAAATACATCTTTTCCA
The DNA here is from genome assembly GCA_025457985.1 of Leptospira sp. Classification (GTDB taxonomy): domain Bacteria; phylum Spirochaetota; class Leptospiria; order Leptospirales; family Leptospiraceae; genus Leptospira_A. The sequence continues at coordinate 2,201 of JALOTI010000428.1, read as the reverse complement.
TCACAAAGCGCATCTACGTCAACTTCAGTAGCATCTTGCAAAAAGGAATCAATCAGAAGAGGACGATCTTCAGAAACTTCTTCTGCCTCCTCCATATATCGATCAAGTTCTGATTCTTCATTTACTATGAGCATAGCTCGGCCACCAAGTACATACGATGGGCGAACTAAAACTGGGTATCCAATACGTTCCGCAATCTCTCTCGCCTTATGTTTGCTACTTGCGATACCGTTATCAGGGCTTTTTAGTTTCAACTTTTCCAATACTTCCGCAAAACGCTTTCTATCCTCTGCGCGATCTATAGAATCAGGACTGGTTCCCATAATTGGAACTCCTCGTTTTTCTAATGCCCTGGCTAGTTTAAGTGGAGTTTGTCCACCTAATTGTACAATGACGCCGTCAGGTTTTTCCTTTTTATAGATAGCCATTACATCTTCTAAACTGAGTGGTTCAAAATAAAGCCGGTCGGAGGTATCATAGTCTGTCGATACAGTCTCAGGATTTGAATTAACCATAATTGATTCAACTCCAGAGTCCTGTAATGCAAAGGAAGCGTGGCAACAACAATAATCAAACTCAATCCCTTGACCAATTCGGTTTGGCCCCGAACCGAGAATCATCACCTTCTTTTTAGATGTTACATTCGACTCGTCCTCTTCATCATAAGACGAATACATATAAGGTGTGAATGCCTCAAACTCTCCCGCACAGGTATCAATTCGCTTATATACAGGTTGAATCGCTTTTTCGTTTAAATACGCTTCAATACTTTCTTCTTCAGCTTTTAAAATACTCTCTACCTTTGCCTTGGTTATATCAATTGCCGCACCACTTCTGATATGAGATAAAATTTCTGACTCTTTTGTTAAAAAAGCCAACTGCCTGTTTGAAAAACCGGCTTTTTTCATTTCAAGGATGATCTTTCTTCCTTCTGATTTAAATCGTTTTTCTAATAGGAATAACTCTTCGAATTGATACAAAAACCAAGGGTCAATTTTTGATAGCTCGTGAATTTCTTCATTCGTAAAACCAAAGTTATATCCTAGTTTTACATAAAAGATCCGTTTATCAGTAGGCCTTTTGATTTTTTCTGATAGCCACTTTTTTCTCTGGTCCTCAGGAATAGATTCCCATTCCAATAATTCTTTTAAATTCCCATCGCTACCAAAACCAAATCGATCTGTCTCAAGGGATCTCAATGCTTTTTGAAAACTCTCTTTGAAATTTCTTCCGATCGCCATGGCTTCTCCAACCGCCTTCATCTGGACACCCAGAGTTGGATCGGAACCAGGGAATTTTTCAAAAGCAAATCGAGGAATTTTTGTAACCACATAATCAATCGAAGGCTCAAAACTTGCGGGTGTTACACGAGTAATATCATTTTTGATTTCATCCAAGGTAAAACCAATCGATAACAAGGCAGCAATTTTAGCTATGGGAAATCCTGTAGCCTTGGATGCAAGTGCCGACGATCTTGACACCCTCGGATTCATTTCAATCACAATTACATCACCATTCTCTGGGTTAACTGCAAATTGGATATTGGAACCCCCAGTTTCGACACCTATTTCGCGAATGATCGCAATAGACATATCTCTGAGTCTTTGGTATTCTTTATCACTTAATGTCTGTTGAGGAGCAACGGTAATTGAATCGCCAGTATGTACTCCCATAGGATCGAGATTTTCGATAGAACAGATGATAACGACGTTATCTGCCAAATCTCGCATAACTTCCAACTCAAATTCCTTCCAACCCATCACAGATTCTTCCACTAGAATTTGAGAAATTGGTGAAGCCGAAAGTCCTTTCTGAGCTATCTCTTCAAACTCAGATTCATCATAACAAGTTCCACCACCAGTACCACCTAAGGTGAATGCTGGACGAATTATAATTGGAAACCCAATTTCATCTTTTGCTTTCCTCGCCGCTTCCATATCAGAGACCATAAACGACTTTGCTACTCGAATCCCAAGTTTTTCCATCGCCTGTTTGAATAACTCACGATCCTCTGCCTTTCGAATTGCCTCTACCTTGGCTCCGATAAGCTCAACACCATACTTTTCCAGTATCCCTTCTCTGTGGAGTGCTAAAGCTAGATTGAGTGCGGTCTGACCACCAACTGTTGGTAATATGGCATCAGGTTTTTCTTTTTTGATTATTTTTTCAAGAACAGGAACAGTCAGTGGTTCAATATAAGT
>JALOTI010000427.1 GCA_025457985.1 Leptospira sp. | reverse complement strand
CATCAATAACGACTATTTTTCTTAACCATATTGACCAATAGGATATTATTTATTTTTATAATTTTCGTTTGCCTTCTTAATATATCCTGACCTATCTTTATCCCAATCTTTCGGGAAAACAAAGTCTTTTTTTACTAAAAAGAATTTATAGAAGAAATTTAGAATCGGAGGTCGAAATAAAAATGAAAACAATTCCCCTAACAAAGGAATACGTAAAAAATGCAAAGGAAAATAGAATCGAAACTTAGGTAAGTGTAAAAACCCATTTAGGATAGAAACGGTTTTAATTTTTTCAGGATGGTCTTTTAATAAAAAACTCAATATGGGAAGTGCATAATCAAAACAAACGACATGAACTTTTTTGTCCTTTGTAACTTCCTCCAGGAAATGATAGAGATAAAATGCCATCATTCGGTGTGATAGAGGAGTATCGGGTCTTGAACTAAGTCCCATACCCAAAAAATCTGGGGCAATCACTCGATAGTTTTTTGATAGTTCTTCCAAGACATATCTATAGTTATACGATGTTGTTAAAAAGCCATGGAGAAGGATTACGATCTCTTCTCCTTTGCCTTCTTCTCTGTAAAAAAAGTTTTGCCCTTCAATGACCGCCGACTTTCCTCGATTGATATGATTTAGTAAATTTGGGCTCACAGTTTACCATCCAAAGAATCTTGGTATATCTTTTTCAAATACTCTTCTTCAAATTCGGCAAGATTGATGCCTCGTCTAGCCATGATCTTTTTTGTATCGGAAAGAAATTCAGTTAGCCGGTACTTTTGGCGTCCATCTATCCAATTGAATGGTGGGTTGTATCCACTCACTCGATTCTCCACAACATTGGAACCAATGTCAAAAACTGTTCCCGTATTGGACATAACACCAATTGCAAGTTTTGTAAAAGGCCCAATCACACTGCCAAATTTAATCGTTCCAGTATTGATTGTAGTATCACCTACTCTTAGTTTCACGATACCATAATTATTTTTCAAATCGCTGGTTGTGGAAAGTGCTCCTAAATTTACCCAGCTAGAAACGAAACTATGTCCTAAAAAACCTTCATGGTGTTTGTTAGAAAAATCTAAGATAATTGAATTTTCTACCTCGCCTCCAATCCGACATTGGTTCCCAATAAGGCAACCCCCAGTAACTCTGGCACTGTCTACCTGAGTATTTTTGCCAACGTACAGTGGACCTTCTAAAAAACTGAAGGACCCTATTTTTGCGCCTTCATCAATTAGCACGGGACCATGAGTTGTATCAAAAACAACTTGCGGGTATACCTTTGCATCCGGGTGGATGTACAGATGTTTGTCTTTCCCAACTATAGAAAATTGTTGTTGTTTGACCTTGTACTTTTGACGGTATTTTTTCCAATTTTTATCTAAATCGAGAGTTTCTTCAATTAGAGAGGTTACAATTCTTTGCAACTCCCACGGTAGATAGATATCAGGAGTGATCACCAAATCAAAATTAGATTCTTGCCAAGGAAGAAGATCTTCATACCTACGAAACAAAAGTTCAGAAAAACTTGAATCCGGCGATTTGTAGTAAAACTTGGCCTTTGGGTATTTCTTTTTAAGTTTTTGAAATAGAGAAAAACCACCCAGGTTCCACTCCAAAAAGCTGTGGAATCGGGAAATGGGATCCAGAACTCTCGGACGGTTTGACTCATCAAATAGTATTTTCATTTTACTTACTTATTCTACTGTCACTGATTTTGCAAGATTCCTCGGTTGGTCCACATTGCAACCTCTAAGAATTGCTATGTGATACGATAGGAGCTGGAGCGGAACCACAGCCAATAGAGGTACAAGTGCATCCGCAATTTTAGGTATTTCAAATGTATAATCGGCCATAGATTTGATTTCCTTATCACCTTCCGTTACAATTGCAATTACCTTTCCTTTTCGTGCCTTGACTTCCTGGATATTGGATACAACCTTTTCATACGAAGAATCCTTAGTTGCTATAAATACGACTGGCATATCAGCATCGATAAGTGCAATAGGGCCATGCTTCATTTCTGCCGCAGGATATCCTTCCGCATGTATATAAGAGATTTCTTTAAGTTTGAGAGCACCTTCAAGTGCCACGGGAAAATTAAATCCCCGACCCAGATAAAGGAAGTTAGACGCTCTATAAAACACTTCCGAAATAACTTGGATCTCTTTTTCCTTTTCTAAAATTTTCCCTAATTTATCGGGAACAGAATCCAACTCTAGTAAGTGTTTTTGATAATCACTCATAGATATGGTTCCTTTCTTTAATCCAAGATACAGAGCGAGCATAGTAAGAATCGTAACCTGACTAGTAAATGCCTTGGTAGACGCAACTCCAATCTCGGGGCCCGCATGTAAGTAAGCTCCGGCATGAGAGGCTCGCGCAATAGAGGAACCTACAACATTACAAACACCAAAAATGAGCGCACCTTTCGATTTTGCGAGTTCTATTGCAGCTAACGTATCTGCTGTCTCTCCTGATTGGGATACTGCGATTACAATATCTCTTTCCGTAACAATTGGATTTCTATAACGAAATTCGGAAGCATATTCCACTTCTGTTGGAATTCGTGAAAGATCTTCAAATAGATATTCACCTATCAGCCCGGCATGCCAAGAAGTTCCGCAGCCGATTAAAATCAATCGGTCTGCATTTAAAAATCGATTCAAGTATTGGTCAACACCACTTAAAAAAAGATGGTGTTCTCTGGATACAAGTCTTCCGCGCATCGCATCCCGGACGGATCTCGGCTGTTCAAAAATCTCTTTTAACATAAAGTGAGGATACCCACCCTTCTCTATGTCTTCCAAATCCATTTCCAATTTTTGAATAAAAGGCATTTCTTGGTCATTTAAATACGTTACGTTATTCGTATATTCGATAATAGGGGTTGCATCTGATGCTACAAAAAACTCATCTTTTCCAAGTCCAATAACTAAGGGAGAACCTTTTCTAGCTGCTATCATAGTTCTTTCTTCCTCTTCGGCAAGAACCACAATCGCATATGCTCCAACTACTTCATTCAGTGCAAGTCTGACAGCCTCATCAATAGAACACTTGTTCTGTTTTTTAATTTCTTCGATAAGATGGATTAAAACTTCTGAGTCTGTATCGGATTGAAACTTATGGCCGTTTGATTCTAATTCCTTTTTGATAGATGCATAGTTTTCTATGATCCCATTGTGAATGATCGCAAGTTTGCCATCTGTACTTATATGTGGATGCGCATTTCGATCGCTTGGCTCCCCGTGAGTTGCCCAACGAGTGTGTCCAATTCCCAGAGTGGCCGTAAACTTCTTATCTCCAATGACTGCTTCTAAATCAGATACCTTTCCTTGTTTTTTCAGGATTTCCAATTTTCCATTTAACAAGGCGACACCAGCACTATCGTAGCCACGATATTCTAAACGTTTTAGTCCTTTGATAATAACGGGCAGGGCTGCCCTTTTTCCTAAATATCCTACGATTCCACACATGTTTTTACCCTCTTTAAGGTAAGACTTAAGTCATTTTTAGATTTTGTTTCTATAATCACACGAAAGATAGGCTCAGTATTTGATGGGCGGATATGAATCCATGAGTCATCAATGTACATCCAGAGACCATCCTTCTCAGAAATAATTTTTGGTGAAAATTCTGATTTAAATTTGTCGTAGAGACTTTCCAACGACGATCCTTTTGAAAGCGGAAAGGATTGTTTTTCCATAAACAATTCAGGCAGCTCATCCAATAATGAATCAATGGATTTTCCCGTTTCTGCCATCAAGTTTAGTATATGAGCAATACCTGATAGGGTGTCTCTTCCAAAACTTGGCACTTTGGGATCAATTACACCACCATTTCCTTCACCACCAAAAATAGCTTT
>JALOTI010000426.1 GCA_025457985.1 Leptospira sp. | reverse complement strand
TTTTATCTATAAATACTTGATAAATAACATGAAAAAATAAAGCAAAAACACTTTTTTTCAAAAAATAAAAATATTTTTTTATTGTAAACTACTGATAATCATATAGTTGTGAGCATATAGTTAGAAATAACTATATGCAAGAAAAAATACTCCTACAGAAATTGAGGCTCTCATTAAACAATTCTTTGGTGGATTGGAAAGTGCCTTTGATCCAACTTTACCTGTTGTTGCTTTTTTTAAAGGAAAACGGATGAAACGAATGCTGAAAGATGCATTCAAAGACCAAAGGATCGAAGAGCTTCCTCTTCCCTTTGCAACATCCGCCGTAGATTTGTTAACTGGAAAAGAACATATCTTTGATCAGGGTCCCGTCACAGAAGCTTTGACAAGTGCTATGAGTTTACCAGGTGCATTCCCTCCTTACAGGATGGGTGAAAAGATTTTAGTTGATGGTGGTATGATAAATAATGTTCCAGAAAGTTTAATCCGTACAAAAGGTGCGGATGTGGTTCTCGGAATAAATGTCTCTCCATTGCAAGAGTTAGTCCCTGTAAAATTATTCGAAGATAGAAACACTACGGAAAAGGGTTTCTTTCGTTATATTTGGGACACTCTTAAATACCCACCCATCCTACAGATTATGACAAGGACGATCACACTCGAAGGTCGAGAGATAACAAGGCTCAAACGCCCAAAAATGGATTTGTTTGTCCATTTCCACCTAGAGGAATTTCAGCTTTTTGATTTTGTAAGGTTTCAGGAAATAATTGATAAAGGCGAAAAAGAAGCAGAAGACAATTTAGAGGAAATCAAAAGACTGTTTTCTTAGTGAAGCAGCTACTCTCAAGTCTCGGCCTATTTTCGTTAACCCAAACTCTATTCCAAGTTGGCACAGTTATGCTAATGGCTGTGAGCGTACTGATTGGACAAAAATTAGCTCCAAGTCCCGAAAACGCGTCCTTACCCCTCTCCTTTGTAATTTTTGGCACCTTACTTGGATTATACCCTGCCGCTCAGTTTATGAAATGGAAGGGGAGAAAACCAGGTCTTCTTCTCGGATCCTTTTTGGGTTTTTGTGGAATTCTCTTCATTGGATATGGAATTTATTCTGAAAATTTTTTTTGGTATGTGGCGGGTCATTTGTTATTTGGTCTCCACCAATCATTTTTGCAATACCTTCGTTTTGTAGCCATGGAGTCCGTTTCTCACTCCCAACGTTCGACGGCACTTTCTTGGATTTTGGTTGCCGGAATCCCAGCTGCCTTTCTTGGACCATTGGTTGGTCTATGGGGGAAAACTTTAATCGCAGAACACCTGTATTTGGGGTGTTTTTTAATTTTGGGATTTGTCCTGATTTTACAGTTTTTAGTGATTTGTTTTTTACCGAAACCAAACCAAAGATTTGAGGAACATATAAGTGGTGAAGTAATGAACCAAAAACCGCGTTCACTAGTGTATCATTTTCAGAACTTGGGTCTTTGGTCCTCGGTCCTTTCAAGTGCATTTGGTTTTGGACTGATGGCTATGCTTATGTCAGCAGTTCCTGTTGCGATGAAACACCATGGACATGAGATGCATTTGTCCACACTTGTATTGCAATGGCATGTGTTGGGTATGTACATACCTTCCTTTTTTTCTGGGATACTAGTAAAAAGATTTGGATCCCCCAAATTGATTCTTGCTGGAGTTTTTGTTCTATCACTTCAAGTTTTTTCAGCCTTACAAGGTACAGATTTTATTCCTTTTGCTATTTCTTTAATTTTGTTAGGTGTTGGTTGGAATTTTATGTATGTAGGAGGTACAAATCTCTTAGTTGAACAATATCTTCCAGTCGAAAAAAATTCAATACAAGCATTTCATGATATTTTTGTATATTCTACAGCAACTCTTTCTGTCTACGGTGCTGGCTATTTGGAGGCAAAAATCGGTTGGCATTCGTTAAATTTGGTTTCTATTCCATTTCTAATTTTTGTTTTTCTCATCGTAATCACGCATATGTCTAAGAAGAAGAGAGAAGCCTTCATTTGAACCAAATTCCATTCAAGGAACAATTGCGTATTTGGCTACAAGTGGCAATAAATAGTTTTGGTGGTCCTGCTGGCCAAATCGCCGTTATACACAAATTAGTTGTTGATGATAAAAAATTAATCTCGGAAGAACGTTTTCTCCACGCCTTAAATTTTTGTATGCTTCTACCTGGGCCTGAAGCCCAACAATTGGCGACCTATATGGGTTGGATGATGAATCGTTGGGTAGGAGGATTACTTGCGGGTGGACTTTTTATCCTTCCTGGATTTCTATCGATACTACTTCTTTCCTATCTCTACGTAATTTTTAATGATGTTCCCTTTGTCCAAGGTCTGTTCTATGGTATGAAACCTGCGATCATTGCGATTGTTGCTTCTGCTCTGTTTCGAATTTCAAAAAAATCTCTCAAAACTAAATTCTATTGGCTCTGTGCGCTCTTAGCCTTTGTTTCCCTCTTCTTTTTTAATATTTCTTTTCCAATCGTAGTGGTATCCGCAGGAGTTCTTGGAATTATCTATGGAACGTATTTTCTAAAACCTGAAGGAGAAACAGAACTCGAAGAAATCTACAAACCCGAACTGTTTGACACAATAAAAACGATCCTTATCTGGCTATTCATTTGGATTTTTCCAATACTATTAACTATTTTTTTATTCGGATTGGATTCTAACTTTCACGAACTCAATCTATTCTTTAGCAAAATGTCGCTTGTGACTTTTGGTGGTGCCTATGCTGCATTGTCGTATGTTGCGCAACAGGCGGTGGAAGTATATGGATGGTTAAAAGGCACTGAAATGTTAGACGGACTAGCCTTGGCAGAAACAACTCCAGGCCCACTCATCCAAAC
>JALOTI010000425.1 GCA_025457985.1 Leptospira sp. | reverse complement strand
TTTCACACAGTTCTTTCCGTGCGTCGTATAACCGACGCCCCAATCTTAGTCCTTGGTACTTTGGATTTACGAACACATCCACACCGTACAAAGTGTCTCCATCAGGGTTGTGATTAGGCAAGCCACCACCACCTGTGATTGTGTGGTATGTATGGCGGTCGCCATGGTCACTGTATCGAACGATCATGGAAATAGCGGCGGCAACTACTTCTCCTCTATCCTCGATTGCTATCTGACCTTCTGGAAAAATTGCAATTTGTCTCTCAAATTCTTCCTTGGTCCAAGCTCCGTCAAAAGCCTTTGAAAAAACTTGTTCCATAATATTTTGAACAGATTGGTAATCTGACGATCTTAAAAATCTTAATTCTAGCTTGTGTTTGGTGGACTTTTGGCGAGAATCAGTTTTAGATTTAGGTTTTGATTTGGGAGTTTTTTTTGCAGCCATGTTCGGGGGTTTACAGTATTTTCCCTGGGTTCATGATTCCCTTCGGATCGAAAACCGCTTTGATTGCGCGCATGGAATCGATTTCCGATTGGGATCGCGAAAAGTTTAGATAATTTTTCTTTAAGAGTCCGATGCCGTGTTCTGCGGATATGGAACCCTTGTGTTTTTGAATTAAAGTAAACATTTCAGGATCTACCTGTTTGCAGAGTTGGAAAAAATCTGAATCGCTCATATCCTTAGGTTTAACAATATTTAAGTGAAGATTTCCATCTCCAATGTGACCAAATAGAGCGATCGAAAAACCTTTGTATTTTGAATCCAATAAAGCGGTCATTTCGGAAACAAAGGCCTCCATATTTCTAAGAGGGAGAGATATATCGTTTTTATGAACGGTATAAGCAAGCGAGAGCGATTCGGAGATTCCTTCTCGGTACTTCCAAAATGTTTCATTCTGTCTCGTGTTTTGAGCAATAGAGCCGTCGGTTATTAGTTCTTTTTCTGTAATTGATTCCAGTATGGTGTAGAGCTTTTCTTCATCGGCTTCGCCACCTACTTCGTATTCCATTAAGACATAATACTTGCTTGGTGAAGGAAAAGGATCGGGTACGCCCAAATGTTCTTTTACTTTTTCTAAACAATAGTCTGTTAAAAATTCGAAGGCAAGTAAAGGCAGGTCAAACTTATGTGTTTCTTTGAAAATTTCTAGTATATTCTTATATTCTGGAACTGCTAAAAAGATTACACGGATGTCTTTGGGTGGTTTTGTCAGTTTTACTACGACTTCTGTGATGATTCCTAGTGTTCCTTCGGAACCAATAAAAAGATGTTTTAAATCATATCCCGTATTATTTTTTAAGATTTCTCCATTGAACTCAAAAATCTCGCCTTTTCCCGTAACAACAGTTAGTCCCAAAATCCAGTCACGAATGAGACCGTAACGAACTACCCGAACACCACCTGCATTTGTTGCTATATTTCCACCAATATGACTTGAACCAGTTGCAGCAAAGTCTACCGGAAAATAAAATCCTCTTTCCTCGGCTTCTTTGTGCAAATTCTTAGTGATCATTCCTGCTTGGATTCGAAGAGCCCCGAGGAAGGGATCAAAGTCCATCACTTGGTTCATTTTTGCTAGTGAGATGACTATCTCCTTGTCTTTTGCGACAGCTCCACCCGCATAACCAGTCCTTCCACCAGAAGGTACAACTGATAAATTATTTTGGAAGGCATAACTTACTATTTTGGCAACATCCTCAGTTGTTTCCGGGAAAAGTAAAATTTCATAATTTGCCGGGTATACTTTGGTTCTGTCAATTCCGTAAGAATTAAACGTCTGTTCGTCGAACTTTCCATCATTTTTGATGTATACTTTTTTTTCGCCAATGAGTCCTGTTAAATCAGATTGGATTTTTGTATTTTCCATAAGGTTTCCTTAAATATCTGCCATATCAATTTGTGAATTTAAAGCGGGGTCGTCATCTCCAGGTGTGAGACGAGTATAAGATCCATCGGATTCTAAAATTCTAGCCTGGGTATTGTCTCTGAGTAAAAGATCTAAAATCTTACTGATTCGTTTCTTTTGTTTTTCTCCCAGAATTGGAAACATAACTTCAATTCGGCGTTGAAAGTTTCTTGGCATACAATCCGCTGAAGCTAAATACACCTCAGGTTTTCCCCCATTCTCAAAACTATAGATTCTCGAATGTTCTAAATAGCGGCCTACGATTGATCTTACGCTAATATTTTCCGAAACACCCATTAGTCCTGGCCTTAGGCAACAGATTCCCCGGATGATCAAGTCCACTTTTACACCAGCTTGTGATGCCTCATATAACTTGAGTATGATGTCGGGATCTACCAATGAATTCATTTTGAATATAACGCGGGCCTGCTTTCCATTGGCAGCATTTTCCTTCTCTCTTTCTATGAGCCTCAAAAACTCTTCTTTCAGAAACACAGGTGCAGCATACACGCGCGAAAGTCTCGGCATTTTTCCAGAGCTCGTGATCGTATTGAATAGAATTGCAACGTCTTCTGTGATTTCCGGATTGGCGGTGAATAAGCTAAGATCGGTATAAAACCTAGCAGTAGTCGAATTATAATTTCCTGTTCCTAAATGCACGTAACGATTGAGTTTGTCATCCTCGCGTCTAACAATGAGTAACATCTTGCAATGGATCTTTAAACCAACCACTCCATATACGACATGAACTCCACTATCCTCTAATTTTTTTGCCCATCGTATATTTCTCTCTTCGTCGAACCTAGCTTTTAGTTCGACAAGAACTGTTACCTGTTTTCCATTTTCTGCTGCTTCACCTAAGTACTGAATGATTGGTGAATCTCCCGATGTACGATAGAGTGTCATCTTGATTGCAAGAACTTTTGGATCCTGACTTGCAATCTTTAGCATATCTTCGATTGATGAAAAGGAGATC
>JALOTI010000424.1 GCA_025457985.1 Leptospira sp. | reverse complement strand
CATGGTATTTAATTGATATATGTGTACTTTATACATTTGACAAAACATTTAACATATGCTCGTTATTTTAACCTTGAAAAACCGCACCACTGTTTTGAAGCCGGTGGGCTCAATTGTTCACGCATCTTCAATTTTCGGAATCTTTTTTTAGAAAATCACCAAGTAATTGACGGCTGTTAAAAAAATCGAGTCGGGGGAGTTCATACGTTGAAACTTCACTTATCATCAAAAAAGAGAAGATTTTACCTCAAAAATCTTAATTGCACACGTAGTCGATTTGTGGGTCGACAGGGAGAAGCAAATGTCAAGCAAACGTGGATATCAAGGTCCAAGGAGTTTTTCTTGAATACTAAATTCAATTTTTGTATTAGTGTGAAAGCCAGTACTTTCCATTGATGTCTCCTCAACTAGATATTCTAAGAAGCACTATTTTCGGATTTTCTTTTGGCAAAAAGATTCCCGTCAGAGTTACCTAACCCTATCTTAATCTTTCAGTACTTCTCCAGTGTAGCTCGTCGAAGAAATAAGGCCCGTTCATCTTTTACCGTTAAGTTTTTTCTCAAGATATAAAAATTTTCTGGAGTTTTGTTTACATGTCAAATCTGTTAGTCACAAAATTACCTTCCACCTGATCGTCATCTCAGTTAGGTAGTTTAGGATTTTCCAACCGAAATAAAAGCCGAATAGTAATGAAATTAACGTATGTGAAAAATTATCCCCTCGGTTTACGCGGTTATCTCTTATTTTGAGATCCAAAAGAATTGCAGTCATAATTGATTCCCCCTCTGCTGCTCGAATTATCGGTTCTAGGTAGTGGAGGTGGTCGCGTGCATGGCTAATTCTGCGATAAATGAAGTTGCCTATCCATTGTATAAAAGTCCATGTTGCGAAGCAGATGAAACAATTTCGACGGTGCACTGGGAGCTGGTTTTTTTAAAAAGTATGATAACCAGCCCACGTAAAAAAGGTGCAAAAGATTATGTCAGTTCCAATGTATTGTAAAATTCAGCATCCTGTAATCCGGATAGATTGCATGATAACAAATTCGGTTTTTTTTTGCTAAAAAGGAATGATAACCAGCCCAAAAGGTGCAATGGTTTGCATCCAAATCACCAAAAGATCATGTCCGCTGCAATGTATTGTAAAATTAAGCATTCTCTAGTCAGGATGGTTTGCATGCATATTAATAGACCATAAAACAAAAAAGTTCCAGTGACTTTGTGCTGTATTCGCTGCTGTTTAGAAGCGTTACAATAGTAGCGTGCCATCGTCAGCTTCGGGATATTTTTGGGCCTTTTTAAATCCCAATTAGGATAGAATGTTTTGCTCTGGTTGGTGTTTATTTTTTGAAGCATTGGAGGGCCCGCGCAACGGATGGTCCGCAGTACTCGTTTACCACTTACTTTTTACTTAGTTTTTGAAAAGCGAACATTTTGAAGAATATAAAGAACCAAAATGCTAAGCATCCTGTCGTCACGTCGTATACATATTTCTTCCAACCAACGAGAGCAAAAGCAAATACCTCCTTCATCAATGCTCCAACAAGCAGGGAAAGATATTTAATGAAGATTTTTTTGAAACCAGTTCACTCAATCTTGACTTTAAGAATTTTATCTAGAATAATAATAGAGTTGAGTGCTAAAGTAGAGTTCCGAAGGTTGGTTTTGGGATTTCAGAGCAAAAATAGGTAATCTTGCCTTCCTTCCTTCCGAACTCCAATACAATTAATCCTCTACTTGACCGAAACACAAAGATCCTCCCAACAGTCAGGCATCCTTGATTGACTGCAATGTGCATGTAATTTATAGAGTCTTACTAAGTATGGAATATGCTGATAAGCTTTTGAAGATACATTATAAGTAAAGAGGAATCTGATAAGCTTGTGAAGATGATATACATACAGGAAGAAGGTCTAGAACAGGAGATGATGGGCTTTGTGAAAGAAGTGCTAGAATCATGAGCAGTGAATCACAAAGCGGTGAATAGTAAAGCCGTACGTGACGAGATCAATTTTGTTCCGGCAACAAATTTAATTTCACAGTGGCAATACCTGGGAATAAAAAACATATTTGACAAGAATGGATTTGATTACTCCGGATCGACTATAATCGAAGCATCGAAACTGAAGACAACACTTGAAAAATAAATAAAATCGTTTGGAGGATAAGAAAGCTACAATCATGGCACTTATGAGGTTCCGTCCTTTCAAGTACAAATTTGTGGCAAAGGCAATCAGGTACTTCGCGAAGGATTAAAGAGCGGAAACAATACGGCGGCGACCTTGATATCGAGGATAGAGGACTAACAATCGGCGGATACGAATCACCCTGGCTTGCTGACCTATGCATGGCATACGTCATGGACAATTCCAGAAATATCCTTGACGACCTCATTTTTGACTTTTTTTTAGATACTCTAGTGGTTAACTAGGGACCGTATGAAACAAAGAGTTTGCCGGGGGATTTTAATCCTCTTTTGAGGTCTTCCGGTTTGCAGAGGGAATGGGAATTTATTTTGGTATGTCTCTTTCCGATTACGTATGGCCAGTCTCCATTTCCACGCGTCTATTGGCATGTATTATTTGCGGTTTGACGGTATCTACAGATAGATGGGGATTGCAGTATTTAAAAGGGTTGAAAACAGCAGGCGAAATAGCGAACTGGCTTAGCACCTTTCAAAATAGAGTGAATAATCTCGCCGGCTCTGAATTCCTTGAACTTTACCGCAGAGGTCTGGGGGAACAACAACAAAGATGACGGTAGGAAGCACAGAGCAGTCGACGCAACAAACACTCAGTATGTTCCTTTCACTCAAGAATTCCAATACTTGGGATCCCGAGTGACTACCGACCTGAAAGATGTCACCGACATCAATAATCGACTCCGCCA
>JALOTI010000423.1 GCA_025457985.1 Leptospira sp. | reverse complement strand
GGAAAGTATAGGCTGATTGATATTCCTATATCAAATTCCCTCAATTCAGGTTTTGAAAAGATATTCGTTTTAACCCAGTTCAATTCCTATTCCTTAAATCGACATATCCATAGAACCTATGCTTCAAACTCCATACACCAAAAGAGTTTTGTGGAAATTATTGCAGCGGAGCAAACAGTTGCGAGTGCAAATTGGTTCGAGGGAACGGCGGATGCAGTCCGGAAGGTTCTACCTTATATTCGGGAACAAAAACCAAAATATGTTCTTATCCTTTCTGGAGACCAGCTCTATAATATGGATTTAGCTGACTTTATGCAAAACCATTTAATGGATCCTGAAACAGAGATTTCTGTTGCGACGAATTCGATCTCGGAAGACCGTATAGAGGGGCTTGGAATCGTAAAATCCGGGCTAGGTGGATTTATCCAAGAGTTCATAGAGAAACCACAAGACGTAAGTCAGGTGGAAGATTGTCGAACCAAGGACGGAAATTTTTTAGCTAATATGGGAATTTATATTTTTAATACAAATTCTCTCATTCAAGTTTTGGAAGAACAAAACATGGCAGATTTTGGAAAGGAAATTTTGCCTCGTGCGATTCGAGAACGAAAGGTAAAGGCCTATGTCTACGATGGGTATTGGGAAGATATAGGAACCATTCGAGCCTTTTACGAAGCGAATCTTATGTTAACCGACCATATCCCAAAATTCAATTTATATCTGGAAAAAACTCCCTTTTACACAAGGGCAAGATCTCTCCCTCCAACAAAGATAAATAATGCGATCGTAAACCAGGCTTTGATTTCCGAAGGTACGATTCTAAACCACTGTGAGGTGCACAGATCCATCGTTGGCGTTAGGCAATTTATTGACCATGGAACAAAAATCTACGATTCCATAATCATGGGATTAGACCACTACGGGTATTTTGACCGTAAGTTGGGCAAAATTCCAAATGGTATCGGACCAAATTGTGAAATCCGAGGTGCAATTGTAGATAAGGATTGTGCCATTGGCGCCAATGTCCGCCTGTTAAACGAAGCGGGTCATACCGAATACGAAGACGAGTTTGTGACCATTCGAGATGGGATTATCGTTGTTCCTCGGCATACGACCGTGCCTGATGGCTATCAAATTTGATAGGATCTTTGGTTTAACGAATTTTTAGAGAAAAAGTTGGACATATATATGCCATAGATGTGTCATATTATTGCAAAAATGTCGTAATTAAGTGAATTTTTCCTTGCCTGAAGCTACCGAACGCCTAGGTTTGCAGAAAAGGGAATTATGTTCAGAACGTAATCAACGGAAGGAAGTCCGTTTTGGAATGAGACATACTTTGTGCCTCATTTTCAGCCCATAGTCAATGCGATCAATCGATCCATCTCTGCCTATGAGGTTCTCGGTCGGAGGTTCAACCCCGAAGAAAATACATACCAATCCTTGGGAGGTCTTTTTCACAACAGGGAAGAGGATCCAGTTCCTGTCTATAATATCGACCGAATCCTGAGAGAGAAAGCCATCCAGAGGCTGAAGGAAAGTTCTCTACGGACAAAGCTTTTCTTCAATATGATGCCCAATTTTTTGTCCCGGGTTCACCACACCGATCTATTTGCAGAGAACTTTCACATCATCCAATTGATCGAAAAATACGAAATTGATCGCAACCAAGTTGTTATCGAAATCACCGAGGATGAATTTGAAGGTTCCATAGACCGCCTCATTCAAATTGTTCAAATCTTTAGAGATTATGGGCTCAAGATTGCTATCGATGACTTGGGAACTGGTTTTTCCAATTTAGAGCGGATTGGATACCTCCACCCAGACATCATGAAAGTTGATATCAAAATCATGAGAGAGAGTTTGAATAAAAATTCATTCAAACAGGTACTAGGTGCCATTTCCGAAATGAGTCAAAAACTGGGGAGCCAACTTTTATTTGAAGGAATTGAGACGGAGGAAGAGGTGAATCTCGCTCTATCCATGGGAGCAAATCTCCTCCAAGGATTTTATTTCTCTACACCCAATCCACATTTTTTGAACAGAAATACATTTTCGGACCAAATGACAGGTGTCTTAGAAAGGTTCACGAGAGTTCGGTCGGAAGAGCTTAGAGAAAAGGGAATCCGTGAACAAAAGATCATCGACCAATTGCAGGATCTATTCTATGACCTGTCAGAAGTTCCTGAGGATGATTTTGCCTACCGGTTTGGAATGATTTTAGGCTCACTGCCAAAAGAGATTTTAAAGGTATTTGTGTGTGACAGTGATGGCTACCAGATCACACCCACCTACGATTTGGATCGTTTGCAGGGAGGGTATCTCGAAAGATCTCGACAAATTGGGAATAACTATGCATGGAAACCGTACTTCTTGAAACATAGGGAGGAGTCCACGCGCTTTCGAAAGAAATGGGGAGTTACTTATCCTCTTTATGATATTGGAAATCAAAATCAATACGTGATCTTTACGTTTTCGCTCTCGCATGGAAAGGTTTTGATTGCACAAGTGGGTTGGTCCGAATAGAATCTTGTTTTTTTTTTGCTAGCATGATTTCCTGGTAGAAGCGATTCGTCTAAAAAATAGAATCATTCTAAAAAAAGAGAAACACCTTGTCTGCACTTCTAGAAATACAATCCCTCCACGCGAGTGTGGGAGATAAACCCATTCTCAAAGGGGTCAATTTGACCATCCAAAAGGGCGAAGTCCATGCTATTATGGGACCGAATGGATCGGGAAAAAGTACCCTATCCAATGTCATTTTGGGCCATCCAAAATACCAAATTCAATCGGGAGATATTCTCTTTGAGGGAAAATCAATTCTTGGTATGCCTACCGACGAGCGTGCAAGGCTTGGTTTGTTTTTATCCTTCCAGTATCCGACAGCTCTGCCAGGAGTTA
>JALOTI010000422.1 GCA_025457985.1 Leptospira sp. | reverse complement strand
CGAGTTCCCGAAGGGATCGACCGCATACTACCTTTTATCGACTGCAGCAACTAAACTATAAAAGCTATCCAGCTGTTTTCCAAACTTTGAAATATCACTTAAGACCTTTGCAATAACCAATTCGGCTGCAACAAGCTGCCCTATGGTCAGCTGACGGTTGATGACCAAATATCCCCCAAGTCCCAAAACAACTGCACTTGCTACCGACTGGATTCCGATCAATCCGATGATTTGTTTGATATAGGTTTTGAAATACTTTGCTCGTGCATACAGATAGTCTCTCAAGAGTGAGTCGGCTTTTTCCAAGCCAAATGCAGCACCGTGGGTGGAATGAAAAAGGGCCGTATGACGTGCAATTTCTTCTAACCAGGCAGCAACTTTATACTTCTCTTTGGAAATCTTAATATAACTTTCGCTTGCTGGTGATCCAAGTTTATATATAACAAAATATCCGCCTGAAATAAAAACAATAAGTGAGAATACGATAAAAAGTGGATGATAAAATGAGATTAGTAAAAAACCTATGACGGTTGTTAGAATTACACCTAATCCATCTACTAATAAACTATGAATCGATTTTTGAATTGTCATTGTGTCAAAAAAACGGTTCACTAGTTCTGGTTTGTGGTAGTTGTCTAAAGATTGCTGATGTATCTTGGGAATTTTTACTGCAAATTCAGTTGCAATTCTCACAAAGACTCGTCTTTGTAAAATCTCCACAACATACGATTGGATCACTTGCATGGAGCCTGCAAAGCTAAGGAAAAAAACAACTAACAAGGTTAAGATTATGACAGGCTGTAATAATACCCCAAATGCGACAATGTTAACGAGAGATGAGGTTGCCACAGGAACCACAAGGGAAAGTATACCAGTTCCGATTCCATAAATGATTACAACCCAAACATCTTTGGATTCCAATCGTATCAAATGGTAAATTTGATTGATAGCGGCTCGGACGGGAGAGTGTTCTGCCTTCATTTCCTTTTTGGAAGAAAATGCATAAGCTGGCTCTGCTATGAGCCAATCAAAAATATCATTTGCAGATTTTACTCCCATGATTTTCAAAATTTCTTTCTCTGAATACCATGTTTCTTCTGTATCCCATTCATAAAGGGACTTTACCAAATAGGAAGAAGCGTGTGCACTTCGGATCGCGTAGTACTTTGGAAATGGACCTTCTTTGTTTGCACCTTGGAAGATAACAGGTGAATCAGTCGTAATGTATGGTCCTATACTTTTGAGAGATTTACTAACAACACTTAGTCGTAATTGGTATTGATAGGAAATAGCAAATAAAAAATCGTTAAAATTTCTATGGTCCAGTGCAGAGAATTTGTTTCGTAGGGAACGAAATGCCTCAAGAACCTTACTTGGCGTAATGGTGATACGAAGTGATTCTGCAAAAAAATCAAGAATCGACTGCGCCAAATCTTCGCCTGTGGTGAGTCTAAACTCTGGGACTTGTTCTCGGTCGGAAAAAATCTGGTTTTTTAAATTAGTAATTAGAATCCGAATGAGTTTTAACATAGGTATGAACTTTGGCTCTTAGACTTGAGTTGACAACGGTTCGTTCTGACTATTATTGGAAGTCACCGAGGATTGACATGAAATTTTTACTTTCTTTTTCGCTGTTTTTAGTCTCCATCGCACCTGTATTTGCCAATTCTGACTGTATCTTCGATTATGACCCGACGGCTACTTCACTAGAATGGACTGCCTTTAAGTTTACTGAAAAAACAGGTGTTAAAGGTAGTTTTGATGCCATTCGAGTTACGGGTACATCTCCGTCCAAAGAAATGCGCCAGGTTCTTCCAAAACTAGCTTTTTCAATCGACCCAAACCAAATCAACTCTGGTGTTCCCGATAGAGACGAAAAGATCAAATCCTACTTTTTTAATACAAAACAGAACAAATCTCCCATCACTGGTAAGTTTTTCACCGTTTCTGATGGGATTTCCGGAACCGCTATCCTCAACATCAAATTCAATGGCAAAGAGGCAAATTTCCCAGTAAAATTCAATTGGAAAGATGAATCTGTTGTTGTAACTGGAACCATTGATGTTTTGGAATTGGGCCTCGGCTCCGGTTTGCAAAAACTAAATGAAGCATGTTTGGAGCTCCATAGAGGGAGTGATGGGAAAAGCAAACTTTGGCCAACTGTGGATGTAAAGATCGAGTCAAAACTCAAAAAAACATGTAAATAGTTTGTAATATTGTTTTAAACGATTTTTCTCTTTTAATTCGGGAGAGGGATGTTTTCTTTTTTCAAAATGGAAAGGAATTCCTCTTCTGTGACAAGTTGCACGCCAAGTTCTGTTGCTTTTTCCAATTTGGATCCAGCTCCTGGGCCATAAAGGAGATGCGTAGTTTTTGAAGATATAGAACTGACTTTTTTACCACCATGTTTTGTCACTAGATCCATTGCCACATCTCTTGGTTGGAAATTTTCAAAACTGCCAGAAACACACCAACTTTGACCGAGAAAAGGTTGGTTCTCACTTTTTTGGATTTCATCCGCTTGGAACTTCAATCCTAATTTTTGGAGTTTTTGGATGAGCGATACTGTTTCTTTGTCCTTAAGATGTCCTATGAGTGCGATCGCTGTTCTAGGTCCAATTCCATGAATGTTTTTGAGTTCTGATTCGGCATCCTTAGTCTTACAAAGTTGTATCAATTTTTCAATTGAATCAAATCCGTTTTCGATAAGAATTTCTGTTACTTTGGGACCTACTTCGTTTAACCCAAGTGAGGGGAGAACAAATCGAAAGTCCTTTTCCTTTGACTTTTCTATTCCATCAAAGATAATTTTAACTGATTTTTCTCCGAACACGTCCATTTCTAGGAGTTCATCACGATATCTTGGTAGTTGATACAGATCGGGAATATCTTTTACCCACCCTTTTTCAAAGAAAAGTTC
>JALOTI010000421.1 GCA_025457985.1 Leptospira sp. | reverse complement strand
AGTATTTATAAATCCAATGGTATTTATTTCTAGGGTTACAATCGATGATCATTTTATTGATAATCGAAGAAATGTTTAGAGAAAGTCGGGAAGAAACCTTTTGATAAGTGGCATAGGATATTTGAGTCGCTTCGTTTATAAATATAGTATTGAATTCTGTTCCCATGATCTTTTCTACTCGATCAGAGTCATCAAGACCTGCTCCGTAAATCTCAGATCCGTTTGCAAACGTAATGATTAAATCAGATTCATTGATTTTGTAATCTATTCCCTCTCGAAAACCATTCTTCTTTAAGATAGGAATCAGTGTTTGCCTCCAGAGAGACATCTTCAAATGATTCAAACGAAATCTTGCAACAAGGTGACGTGATTCAGCGATTAACCAAGCTCTACTAATAATTGCTAAAATAACCAAGTAAGTCTTTCCGGAACGAGCCCCACCGTCGTAACATATCTCATCGATCTCTTCCGGAACCCAATCTTCATTCAAAGCTAAATGCTGTTTTTCTGAAAAGGCAGAATCCGAGGAAACAACTTCAACATCGAATTCTTCAAGCTTTAGATTTTTTCGCTTTCTTCCCATTCGTTAATTCCACCTCCACTTCATTTTTGATTCCAACTTTCAAGAGGACTTGAACGAGAGGTCTTTCTCCAGAATTGTTTTGGTTTTCATCGATTGTTTTTACTGAATCAGTTTCACCGACTGATCTTAGTAATCTCGTAAAACCAAGATTCCAAATATCAGCAAGGGCCTTCAACTCTCGGTAATTTGTCTTCTCCTCTATCACATTACCTTCGCTATCGTAGACATCCATTTTCTCAAAGGAATCTTTATCTTTTAACTTACTAAACGCATTGTCTATGATCGTCTCTGATTGAGCATGAAGTTTCTCAAGGATCCTCAATCGTTCCTTTATGATTTGGTTTTCAACTTCTAGATTTACTTTCGCATCTAAAAGTTCTGCTTTTTGGGTCCATTTCTTTCTGGTTCTTAACGCCCCCACCTCACGGACAGTATATCCATATTTAGTCGCAATTTGCTTAACGGTCTTACCCATTAAGTAATCAGCTTTCATTTGTGTTGCGGTATTACTGTCTATCTTTCCCGACATATCCTCAATCTAACATAGATTGCAAAATCGAATCAAAAAGAGGAATCTGTGACTCAAATTCTTTTTAATCCTAATCCTGTTTCTATTTTGGATTACTTATATAAGTCCCATTCCATTTCCTGAACTGCCGATCTGAAAACAGCTTTCCATTCCTGATGTTTATCTTTGAAGTACGTGGGTTTTGTTTTACTATATCACTTCTCGTAGATTTGAGTAAGAAGAGTTATCTCTTTCATCAAGGTCCCCCACTCTTTCTCGTATTTCAAATGAGGTGGGCCGTTCTGAAGACTGGATAACCTTTCCAATAAATCAAAAATATAATCCGTCTGATTTTTTTGAGATTTTGCTAATGATTCCGCTATATTTTTAGCAGTTCGTTCGGCAATAATCGCATCGACGATGATTCTCATCAATTGGTCAGATTTAGATCTTGGATAGCGCACTCCCTCAATTATATTTGAGAGGTAATCTTCAAATGGGTTTTCTAGATCCTCCAATTCTACAAAGAATTTCTTCGCAATTTCTGTTGTTATCTCTTCTACCATATCAATCCAATTCCCAAATTTAATCTTTTGGTCTATCTCTGAGTAACTCAAAGAAGTTTGTTACATTGCCATGGTGATCGTTCAATACCTCAACTTTTGACTGATCTTTTGAGAGAAGGACCGATGCGGAACCTGCGCATAGCTCAACGTAAACAACGTGCTCAGGAAATTGAGAAATTACCCATTCCCGAAGTCGAAATTTCCCTCCATTATATTTTAGTGCTGGAGCTGAAATCATAGATCTCTTTCCTTCTGCTTTTGAAAAAAATCTATTATTCTAAAAATTTCGTAAGCGACCTGAGGAACTATTGCGTTTCCCAAAGCATGCAAAGAAAGCCTTCTTTGCTTTGAAGATATCAGGCTGCAATTGTCCAACCGATAGGAAAGCCCATCATCTCCTCTACAAATTGTGGGTTTAGAAACTGGGTATCTGAGCTTGAAGCGAGTTTGTGATTTACAACCGCATGAAGCTGACCTTTCTTCAATGCCCGCTCGTTCGTATCGTCTATCCCTCCCAAAGTCGGTGTCGGAAACATTATTTTCGGATCGGGGAAAACAACTTGTTCCCTTAGAGTCGAATGTGTAGTTCTCCCTTTTCTGTGATTGGTGTATTGGCGCTCTAGAGCTTTTAGATTCCGAGGAGGAAGACTGTCCATTGCACTTGGTGTGTTCAAAAAATGGATCTTTTCTCTTAGATTCGCACAACCTCCTTTCCTCGCTGCTTCTGAGTGTTCGTTGTTTAATCTGACATCCGTTCTGTGATCCATCGCACTCGGAGTTGGTAGTAATCCGGATTCCGCAACGTCCCTTAGTTTCACTCCCCACCTCACACCTGCTTCGTTTTTCCTGCTGAAACTCCCCGAATCCGACAGCTCCACATTCTTTACTCTTCCCCCTTCCATGTCCACGGTCCTCGGAGTAGGCAATAATCCAAACTCGGTCTCTTCTATGGATGGCATTGACGGCACAAGCTGGAATAACAAACGTTTGGAAGGAGTAACCTTTGTGTTCCAAGTCAGATAGCACTTCGTCGAGTGCCAACGAAATGATTCCAGGAACATTTTCGCCAACGATCCAAGTGGGTTTGATTTCCTCAATGACACGTAACATCTCTGGCCAGAGGTAACGGTCATCTTCCTTGCCTTTTTGCTTCCCTGCCTGACTAAACGGTTGGCAAGGAAATCCGCCGGAAATAATGTCAATTGTTTCGTAATATTCATTACCCTTAAATTCGCGGATATCATTGTATCGAGCAACATTTGGA
>JALOTI010000420.1 GCA_025457985.1 Leptospira sp. | reverse complement strand
GGTAGCTGCCTTATTTTGCAATTCTTCAATCCGATTGTCGACAAACTCTACAATTCTTCCACATTGCATACAGATGATATGGTCGTGGTGCTGGTGGCCGATGATATGTTCGTAGTATTTATAATCTTTTCCAAAATCATGTTCTTCTAATAAACCAGCCTCAACCATAATCGCAAGAATTCGATAAATAGTAGCCTTTGAGATCCGATCTTTATTGTCTTTTAATTCATCTAAAAGACCTTCCGCAGTAAAATGATTGTGGGACGAAAATATTTTTTGAGCAACTAACAGGCGCTGATTGGTAATTTTCAATCCTTTTTCGCGGAGGTAATCCTCGAAAGCTTTCATTTCTTGTTTTGTATCTTCTGATTCTTGCATTTCCTGTGACAAAACAAACCTCCTTTTATAAAATAATCAATTTACGTCTGTGAGGGAATGATACCAAGACCGTTCCGCCTCTTCTGCAATCCGCAACGCCATAATTCGAAGCAATCGGTTCTGAGCTTCCAATTCGGACTCACGATAGCCAAGTTGCGTGGAATAGTACACCCGACCTGGGATTTCATTTCTTTCCATCTGAAGTTTTTTTCCAGAGGCAGACTCGACAAGTTCAATTCTTGTTACGACAAATAATTCTGTCGTTAAGTGTTGGTCAGCTAAATCCATCAAATCTCCTACCTGTTGGTAGTGGACAATCTCTGCGTAGAGTCGGTATTTGGCCAAATTCTTCTCTCGCGTTGTGATAAATCGGCCCCGTCTCTCCACCTCTTCTTGCACCAATTGTGTCAAACGTGTATGCATTCCCGGCGAATAGGTATTATTGCGCACGTTTTGGATGTAAAGGATTCGGTCCGAGTCAGGTATAGGAACTCCGTCGATCTTTGGAGGTCGACCAGGCTCTCTGCCCCAAAAACTGCATTGGAGAGCGAACAAAAGTAGGAGGATTGGGAAAATTCTAACCATCGATTGTCCCTACCAAAATCGCCCAGTTTCTCATTCTGTCAAGGAAAGGGGTGACAATTTAATAGAATCCAGGTTCTTTCCCCATATGAGGTCCTTTTTTCTTCGATTTGGAATCGGCATTTTTTTCGTAACTATGGCTCTAATGGAGTTACGAGCGGAAGTTCCAGAAATTCCACCAGAAGAAGTTGGTTTTCCCCTTCCCTATCTGTCGCCGATCACTGGTACATTTGCAGAAATTAGAAATCACAATCTCCATCTAGGCTCGGATTTTAAGTCCTATGGATTGAATGGGCATGATATACTCGCAACTTTTGATGGTTATGTGGATGAAATCAGTTACTCAAAAACAGGTTATGGTCTATCATTAAATTTTTATAATCCTAAATATAAAATTAAGTCGAAATACGCCCACTTACATTCGTTTAATGGAACATTATATGATTTAGAACTTCTGCGAAAAGCCCTACTCCTCATGGGTGATCCCAACGGATTCCAACTCAAACTCCCAGAAAAAATGTTCCAGGCAAACAAAGGCACACCAATTGGAAAAACGGGAGAGACAGGGTCAGGTATCTCACACTTGCACCTGGAATTTCGAACAGATAAAGGCATTGTAAATCCGCTTTATTTTCCGGAACTCCACCAAAAAGATATAACACCACCTACCATTCTTTCACTCATTATAGAATCGGAAATTTTACCTCAACCGCTTCAGTTAGTTGCTAAAGAAAAATCATCTGGTAGGTATGAGTTGTTTTATGAATCCGGAGAAAGGTTTGAAATGCTTCCTATTACGGGGAAGGTTAAGATTCGAGTTGGCGGATATGATATCATTCGATCCAGGAACAAAAATAATATATATGGGCTTGACCTAATCGTAAATCAAAAGTTAGAATTTACAAGAAACTTTGCATTTATTCCTTACAACCAAAGCTCTCAAAAACACCAGTTCTACGATGTGAATCGATCATCCTTAGCACCACCTAGTTACATCTATCATGTTTATGAACAACCAAAAGATTTCAAAGACGAAGGTTTCTCTATAGATTTGAAACGATTTCTTCTGGGAGAAAAGATAAATCTTGAGGTAAGGCTCCGAGATGCATCAAATAATATTTCTTCTGTTGCCTTCTCTTTCATTCACGAATCCAATATTACAAAATTAGAACCACTTTCTGGAAAAAACAAAGGGTTTCGATATGAATCAATGGACAAAAATCTTTCGATTGATCTTTCAAAAAATGAAATATCAGGTACGGGTGGTCTTACTATAGAAGAAGTTCCAAAAGAAAACCTAAGTGTTTCTCTCCCAAAAACTCTACCACTGAAAGGCAAAATCTATCAAATCAGTGGTTCTAATTTTAGCTGGAAGGGCGAAGCTTCTGGTGAATTTAAAACAAATTTTCCAACCACAACGAAAGAATCCTTATACTTTTATGATATGTCGATTCGCAGACTGACTTCAATATCCCAAAAAAGAAAGGCAAACGGATTCAGTTTTAAAATATCAAAATTCGGATATCTTTTTGTTCTAATGGATGAAAGTCCACCTACGATCTTTCCTATGTCGAGTTTAGCTCGTCACATTGAACTGCCAGGAGTTCGTAACCAATGTATCGAAGATCGGTTTTACGGATTAGGTGATACCGGCAGTGGATTTAAAACAAGCGTTGAACTACTCTTAGACGGGCAAAACTATCCCTACGAATATGATCCGGATAGAAAGGCCATTCGAGTTAGTATACCAAAGAGTCTTTCAAAAGAAAAGCCCTACCTTCTTTTGGAAGTTAGGGCTTTTGATTTTGCGGGGAATGTATCAGAACCTTATTTGGATCTAATCGTCACCAGCGGATGGTTAAAAGAGGATTACGCCTCTTGTCCTGTCATCGAATAACGAGCTATATCCAACACCTCATACACAGTCTCCGTTGAGCCAAATACAAGTGTTGCTTCATTTCCGATGTTTTT
>JALOTI010000419.1 GCA_025457985.1 Leptospira sp. | reverse complement strand
TAATAAGTTATATAATTTGGGGTAATCAATTAATATATTGGGGGAATATATCATTTAATGCGATATAACACACTAATCTTACTTATATTATACAAGTGTTGCAAGGCTGCTGTTAATAATTATAGAGATATTTAGTAAATTGAATGAAAACATTCTCCACGCTCATGCCATTGATTCTTTCTTTTGCAACCACTGCCTTCTCGTAGTGTGGAATAAAACGAGCCATTAGTTTTACTTCTTCAATAATCTTATCTTTGGTTGCAGAGATTTGTTCCGATGACTTTCCTTTTGACTCTGAACTTTTTGCCATCAAGTGACTCTCAATTAACATATTGAGTTTGTTTGCAAAATTGCCAAAAAATTCTGAAGCTCCTTGTAAAGTTGTCATCATAGTTCTTGCAATTTGATCAGTCGCCCCCGAAGTATAATCTGTGTTATACTGCTGGAAGCTATAAGAAAAACTTGGAAACTTTTTATTAAAATTATCAAGGTTTCTTACTAAGGTGTTTAGTTGGTCGATTTCATTTTTAAACAAACCAGGTTGAACTAGGAGAATTTCTTGGTTTTGGTTTTTATCTCCCAATCGGACGTAACCTTCGATCATATTTACATAGACCGTTTGTAGATCTCTTAATAATAGATATACTAACTTATGAGGTTGGGATTTGTATGAATTTTTTACCGTTTGGCTTTTTGCGGATTCAGGCAAATGGTGTGCCATAAAATCATCAACTACATGATTCAAAAAATCAAAACTAATTTTACCTTTATCATCTATAGAAAAGTAACGAGACCGAAGATTTTGTAACTCTTCCTTTTTAAAAAGTCGACTGTTGATATCATCAGAGATCTTAGCTACGGTGATTTCAACTTCCTTCTGGATTTCTCTAGCAGCTTGGAACTTATGTTCTTGGATAGCAGGTACACGCAGGTCAGCGACAATCTCCTGCCATGAAAACATTTTCTTTTTTGAAACTATATAAAATGCAGTAATCGCCTCAGTTAGTTTTGGTCTCCCGGATTCGAGTGCCAGAGCATAACTAACTCCTTCCATAATCTTATTTAGTTTGTTCGCTAATTTTTCATCCTGTTTTACAATTTCGGGAAGATGTGTAAGTATGATATCTCTAGAATCTTCTCTTTGTAAAAATCGAACATAAAACATTTGCATCTTTAGAGATCTATCTAAAAAGATATCGGCGGAAATCTTATCAGCAACTAATCCATCTAATGTGGCAAATGCGTTATAAAACTTATTAAAATTATTGATAACATTGTAAGCTAAAGGAGACCAAATCCTCCAGCCTTGTTGTTCCGCTACTCGAAGTGCTTGGATGGTCGGTACTAATATATCTTCTTTGACACCGCGGAATAACTTTTCAACGGAATTTGAAATTGTTGGATTTCTTCCAAATAGACCAATTTCAATGGCACCAGTTTCTTTGGCAAATTTAGCGATTGAATTGGATGCACCACCTCCACCAAACAAACCTGCTAAAAATCCTCCACCGCCTGAATCCTGTGGTTTTTTTTTCTGAGCTTGTTTTTGTTTTGCTGACTCAACATTTACAACTTCAGAACTTCGTTTAGGTTTGTTTTCTTTAGGAGGTTGTCTAGTCTCACCTCTGTTAGACGGATTTCGGTTTCCTTCAGGAGTTCCTCTATCGCGATCATCAGCAGGCTTTTTTTCTTTATGTTTATTTGCGTAGTCTTCATCGACTTTTCTGATAAGGTCGATACGAATAAAAACGTCATTGGATTTTAGGATTGCTTCGTCTATCAACTGTTGGTGGTCAGGAGTGCGGGACTTACGGTACAAGTCTGCAAAAACTCTATGGGCTTCTGTTCTAGAGACAGGTGTCATAGATTTACTCCTTTTGGTTCAGGGGATTTTCGACGATTTGTGAACTAGTGGGAGGTTGAAAGTTAAAAAGACCTGTTCCAAGTCCTATATTTGTTGCAATGCCAGAAAAAGTAACTTCTGTGATTTCTTCATCAGCCTTTTTCATTTTGATAACCCGTGGAAGGTCATTGTCAGATACGACTAAAATTATTTCCGAATAACGCTTGGAAGGTGAAGTAAGTCTAAAGGTTTTCCCTGATACAGTAACTGATTCATAACCAGATAAAAGTCCGCCAATCCCTCCGCTTACACCTTTGAGATCCTGTTTCCCTGCAATCGATGAGTCGGGATTGTAAAACCATAATACTTTTCCATTGGAAGAAAGGATTCTTCCATCATTGAATCGCACATGCAATTGGTATGGATTTTTGTAGGAAAGAACACCTGTCATACTTCCGTTGATTGTGATAGTTGCACGAAAGCTTTCAAGTGAATTTAATTTGCCAATGACTGCATTCAGTCTGGCATTTCCGTCTTCTGCTTGGAGAGCGAATCCCCAAGACAGAAGTCCGAAACAGACAAAATTTGCAAATAGGTTTCGCAAAAACTTTGTCAGAGTGTCAGGGATTAGCCTAACACTTTTTTGAATTCAGAAGTGAGTGCAGGCACTACTTCGAAAAGGTCTGCCACAACGCCGTAAGTCGCAACTTTAAAGATTGGAGCATCTCCATCTTTATTGATGGCAACGATGTATTTTGAAGATCCCATACCAGCTAAGTGCTGGATAGCTCCAGAAATACCGCAAGCAATGTAACAATTTGGGGAGACAGTTTTACCAGTTTGACCTACTTGGTGTGAGTGCGAAATCCATCCCGCATCCACTGTTGCTCGGGACGCACCAAGTGCAGCACCCAAAGTATCAGCTAGGTCTTGGAGCATCGGCCAGTTTTCTGGTCCTTTGATTCCTCGTCCACCGGATACAATGATGGATGCATCAGCTAACTGAACTTTGTTACCGCCAGAAAGGTCTTTGGAGAGAGACTTAGATCTAACTTCTCCAGCACCTGCTCCTGATTTTTCAACAACGCCCGCTCCATCTTT
>JALOTI010000418.1 GCA_025457985.1 Leptospira sp. | reverse complement strand
CAAGTCTATATCAGGATAATAGAGTATATTAACTCCATCAAATTCGAGGCGGCCTCCTTTGAGAATCAGAAAATCCTCATCATTAATTTTGATTCGCTCTTTTGCCAATACAGGTTTTTCAGTGTAAAGAAAGCCAGTAAACAACTGGTTCTTTTTACTTTTGTTATTTCTTTGGATTTCAACATGTAGCTTTACAAAGGAGTTTTTATTCAATTCTTCCTTTTTAATTCGATCCATCAATGTATCCGTAATCGTAATTCTATTCTGAGTTCGATTTAAAAATTCAAACATTAGGTTGTTCTTACCACTCTAAGATATATGACTGTTTTTATTTGCCAATCGGAATACTCAGTATCCAAAGACAAACTTTTTGCCTTTTTTGAAGATCCAATCGGATTCGACACACTGGTTGGAAATAGCCCGGGAGTTCAAGTTCTCAAAAGACCTAATTCATTGCAGGTCGGTGAAATTGCCATTCTGAAAGTTCCAATACTCCCCTTTATTAAATGGAAATGGGTCTCAGAACATGTAGAATACAAAAAAAACGAATACTTTGTAGATACACAAACAAGCGGCCCTTTCCGAAAATTTGTCCACAAACATAAGTTGGAAAACAGTTCAAGAGAAGGATATTGTATCCTTACGGATGAAATAGAACTGGATTTTTTTCTATTTCCCATTTCTAAGTGGTTCATTTTACCGATGTTAAAGATTATGTTTTTGGATCGACACAGAGTAACAGCCAAAGCTTTATCATGTGAATACAAGAATCTATTTTGCGGGTATTCGAGAACCGTAATCAATTAATTGTCTATTGTATTCTTTTTCCATTAGAGGTGAAGAGATCAGAAAATCTGCACTGCTTCTATTACATGCCATTGGAATATTGTAAAGTACAGCTATTCTTAACAATGCCTTTACATCTGGATCATGCGGTTGAGCAGAGAGTGGATCCCAAAAAAATACCATAAAATCAATTTCGTCTTCAACAATCTTCGATCCTATTTGTTGGTCGCCTCCTAGTGGTCCCGAGATAAACCGATACACCGGCAATCCAGTTTTCTCTTGAATCAAACGGCCGGTTGTACCAGTAGCCGATAGATGGTGCCTTCCCAGAGTTCCTTTATTGTATTCAACCCACTCCAAAAGATCTTTCTTTCGGTTGTCGTGAGCGATCAGGACTACTTTTTTTACCGTTTCCATTTTTCTTTGAATTTGTATCATAAATTGATAGTTCTTGCCAATATCCCAGTTTCAAGAAAACTTTCCTAAAGAACTAGGTTTCATGCGATTTTTCTTAATTATATCAGTTTTCTACCTTTCCTTTTCTATTTCAGCAAAAGAAAAATTAGAAACCAAAGAGCGAGTGGAACAAATCCTCCCGACCACACCCGATTCTGGTAGTCCCTGGGGTGAAATATCCAGATTCAATGAGTTAGAAATCTTAGATTTGGTTGATGAAACTAGCTCGCAAGCCCGATGGAAGGAGGCGAATAAAGAGTATTCCTCAAGTGTAGATCTTTTTCTTTCAGGATCGAAGGCACTGGATGGGAAGCTGGAAGAACGAAAAAAAATCGTACATTATGAAGACAGATACGAATGGCAAAAGAAACAAAGAAGGGAGAATTTGGAAAAGGAGTTTGTTAAGCTTCAGCTCGATCTGAGACAAACAGCAAGTCAGAAATTGGTAAAGGCCATGAACTTACTTGATAAAATCGAAAACCCGAAGGTAAAAGACAGTGCTCCTTTTATTGATTTAAAATCTGGAATTTATAGAGAATATATAAAACACTTAGAAGCCTTTAAGAACTATCTACAAATCATTGATTTTACAGAGAGATACATTTCCATAACGGAAGGAAATGAAAAGGAGAAAGAACCCCACCGCCTACTAGCCTTATCATACGAAAAAATGGAGTTAGCAGCCATTAAATCAAAAAACCAGGATATGGTTTTCGAGTTCAAAGAAAAAAAGAAAAAACATCTACTTAGATTTGCTGAACTCCAATATGGAAAAGAGTCCAAGGAGTACCAAAAGATCGAGGAAAAGGTAGGACGGGACTACTGAGAGGTTTATCTTAGGTTAACAATTTTTAGGTCTTAACTCAGTCCCAATTTGTTTTTTAAAGTTCGATTCTCTTCAATCAACTCTCTGATTTCTTTTTCCGTGTATGCGAATAAACGATCTTGGGCTCTCAGAATCTTATCCAAATTCATCTCTTCGATTCTAGAGTAATTCAAAACTTCTTCGGTTGCCTTTTGGATTTCCAAAGCTTGTTTGAGCTCTTTTTCTCGGAGTTCATCCAGTTGTTGGATCGCCTTCACTCGCTCATGAAGTTCAATTAATTCCTGATTTTTAAGTTCAGTTACTTTTTCCAAAGCCACATTGATTCCCGCTTGTGACTTTTTTACTTGTTCCTCGTATTTCAGAATGGAACGGAGAGCTTCATTTTCTCGTTTGGAATCCTCATACTCCTGATGAGCCAAGGAAAAAACACCTTCGAAGAATCCTACGTTTTCCAGACAGGAGTTCCCGATATCAAGGGCAGCTGCTTTGTAAAATTCGGTTTGGATGGAACGATCTAAAATGAGGCGTAACTCCCGAAGCCGAAGTGGCCTTTCCAATACTAAAAATTTGGGTGAGTTTTTGACTGCTTCTAAAATTTCCTTCTCGCCATCGGTGGATGTGACTAGAATTAAAGAGACAAAGGGGCTGGATTCGATGGCAGTTCGTATATAGCTCTCATACGTCTTCCATTCCTCCTTTGTAATTTGAATGAAAAACAGATTGATGTCAGAAGGTAGAATTTGGACTTGTTTGATATCCTTTAAAGATACCTGATTGACTTGGATTGTAATTTTAGGATGTTTCCAAAGCTCAATGGGAAAGCTGAGATCTGACGAAAGATTCCAAATGACCGAGGTTTTCAATTTTTACTCCAAACGAT
>JALOTI010000417.1 GCA_025457985.1 Leptospira sp. | reverse complement strand
CTTGAAAGCTCTGTCTCAGAAATCAATTTTCCATCTAGGTCATAGATCTTAAGTAGTGGCCTTCCAGCTACATTGATTGAGAATATTTTATCTCGTTTAAAAATAAAGTGCTCTTGATGGCTTAAAACTAGAGGTCCTTCACTGTATTCCTTGGGGTATTCTCCAAATGAAAACAGAAGATTACCAGCCAAATCAAAAACAGAAATCAACTTAGATTTTACGAAAACATCTGAAAGGGGACCTTCGGCCTTTGAACTCACATACCACCTGTCATTAATCTTCTTAAATACATTTTCAAAGTCCAAAACAAGCAAGCTATTGGCAAGATTTAGACTTGTTTTATCCAAGAATTGACCATTCAATGAAAAACAAAAAATCTCTTGCGTTAAGTGGTTTAATAAGAACAATGAATCACCGGAAATAAAAGAATTGGAATAGGGCATCTCTGGCAGAAGATATTCCTTGATTGAATTGTTTCCGAAAGACGTAATTTTTTGGCCACTTTTTGAAGAAAAAAGATGGACGCTAGAGAATGTCCCGTCTCCTAATACCAACAGCGAATCACTAAAATTCTTTTCATTAAAAGTAAGTCCTAAAGCCAAACTGTCCTCATGAATAAGCAGTGAATCTAATCGCTCCAGTCCAATTTCAGACAAAGAAAAACCTGCATCAGGCCCCTTTGAGCCACAGGAAAATAATCCTAAAACTACAATTAAGATATACCTCATAACAAATTGGAGGCTGAGCCACTAGCTCAGCCTCAGTTTATTCTTATTGAACTACCACAGGTCGCATGACCGTTATATAGTTACCACCACCACAATCATAGATGGCATACATCCTATCAGGTGTAATTCTAACTAGCTGACAGGGTGTGGCCTCAGCCCTGGGGATTGAGATAAATGTCATTCCCAACGCTAGCGCACAAAATAGGGTCATTCTTACAGCTACTTTTTTCATGTTTTTTAATTTTTATGGATTAAAGGACCCAGAACCAACCCTTGGCTCTGCAAAAAATCCAGACTCCGGCGCCGACCTTAATCTTTCGTTGGTTAATTTACCCCCCCTATTTACAAAAACAAGTGTAGTTTGAAAAATTTTTAACTAATTTATTTAAGTGGCTCATTTTAAGGAGAATAAATTTTAGTTATTAATACTAACTGGCTAGATTCCAGTCCAATAGCTACTCGACAAGCCTAACCAGATCCCCTGTCAGGCTTTCTTCTTCGATTATTTCGGAGGCATAGGGTATCCAAACCGGCGCAATAGGCGAGCGGAATCATCCATTTTTCTTTTGGACCAACTGACCTTCCAATACCTGTACCTTATCCAAGTAGCCTTCCCGCTCCACGAGCGCCTTGACTTCGGAGATCGCCTCCAGCTTGCCGGTGGCATTGATCAGGTAATCAAAGCTTTTCCGCTCGGCGGTGGCGACCCGGACTTCGGTGGCGGAAACTTCATTTCGGAAGGATTCTGAGGGGATTTCCTGGGAATCTTCTTTGGCCTCCGAGCAAGCGAACATCGCCCCCGAAATCAGCAAAACAATGGAATTAAAAACGCGCATGTGGTACGAGTTGGAGTTATCGAACTAAGATATAAAAATATTTGGATTGATTATGTTTTCTAAAATTCTTGGACGTATAAGTGAATAAATCGACAATTAAACCTTTTCTAACTTTGGAAATACCAAGTCGTCAATTTAGTTCAGGTTAAAAACTACAAATCTTCTGGACTCTCCCACTTCAAATCTTTCAAAGGGAAAATTTTGATCCTATAGGAATCAATATCCGCGCTGTATTCAAAAACATTCCCCTTTTGATCAAAGGAAAGGAAAACATATGGTCCTGTATGAATTGAGGAATGACCTGTTGAAACATCCAAGTGAACCAACTCGGATCTGGAAACTACCCTCTCCTGATTTAATGATAATCTTCGAATCAATAAATACAATTGGCCTTTGGAATAATAAAAATCATAAACCTTGTCGGATCGACTTGCCAACTGCTCGATTGGACTCATTCTAAAATAGTCATCTGATGTAGCAAAGGGGTAAGGCGGTTTGTATTCCAAAGAAAACTTGGCATGGTCAAACTTCACCTTATTTATCAGTTTCCCTTGATGATCCAGAATCATTAGCTCTCTTTCGTAGGGGCTTAAAATAATAATAGATGTAGAGTTACTCTCCACTAAATGGGTATTGGCTGGAAATAAGGACGATTTCTCAAATAAAATCGAGGATGTGTTACTGTTCAAATTATAGCATAGGATCTCAAGTTGATTTTCTTCTTCAACACTTGGATAGGAAACCAAGCCAAGGTTTTCTTCAGATAAGAAAAAACCATCAAAAACTTCAACGGTATTTTTTACGCGTATAGGGAATTTAGCATTAATGTTACCTTTAAGACTACATTTGGTAAGCTGATGTGGCGAGGATTGGACAACAATCAACTCCTCACCGAACAAAGACATTCTCTTTGAATTGGCCCCACTTCCCATCATTGACCTTCCCTGATAGGTGATTTTGGTATTAAATGTTTCAAACATCAAAGAGTCGTTTTTATATCCTTGGACCAATGCCCTCAAATCTTTATTCAAAAAGAAGGTACTGTCTTGGTAAACTATATCTACTTCCCAAGGATCAGTAATTTGCTCAATTTTTGTTTGGTCACGAATCTCAATTTCCGGACTTAACTTTGGTTGACAGCTAATCAAACCAATAAAAACTACCGCACATACCAAGCTATTTTTTTTCATAGATAAATGTCAGTCTATCCCTTAAGTAAGTCTCTCCAATCCTTAAACTATCCCAAACGTAATCTCTGTCAGAAAACTTCATAAATACTTCGGCCTTTTTCCTGCTTTGGGACAGAAGTAAAAGTGTGGTCTTACTCCCAATAGTATGGCTTTTAATGAACCTTTCATTCTCCTTACTGCAAGAATTACAACGATCA
>JALOTI010000416.1 GCA_025457985.1 Leptospira sp. | reverse complement strand
GTTATTGATAATAAGCTTTCTCTATCATTCCAGCTGTGTCAAAAGCTAGCATGAATTTCCGTTTTTCAGTTTTCCAGCTGACGCCACAGATCACACTTCAGCCAACAAGAGTCTGCTTAGATGGTATCGAGACAAATGTTACTTTGCTTACGAACTATGCAAGCTCAGATGCGCCCAGGCACCTCGAAAACAGAGTGATATCGATGCAACAGACAAGGAGGACAAACGATTACTACATCACTTTTAAAATGCCTTTCACGTTTAAAAAGAGTTTTCTCTTCTGTTTTTAGGAAAAAGGGGTAAAAGTAAACAACTCTGTCCGGAAAATTAGGGCTGAGACCAGCAAGTTCTCTCAAAGCTTCAGAGATTGCATTTGTAGTCCGATGATTTTCTGTTATTTGGACAAGCTTTTGCAAAACAGATGGGATTTCATCTATTGTTAGTAAGGTGGAAGGGTTAATCTCCGCACTTCCATACATCTCAAGTCGTCTATGTCTAACTCGAAGTTCTTCTAAAATTGCCTGTGAAGTTACAGAGTAACTTACAACATTTTTTGGTAATTCTAGCCAAACATTTTGGCTCGTTGGATTAGTCGTTACAGGAATCTCATTTTGATCAAAGTTAGAATCAAAGGATCCATCCAACTCGTTCATCCTTCTTCTTTAACATTTTCCTTGACATACGCCTCAAACTCTTCTTTTGACATCTTAGCTTCGTAAAGAGGCCAAAGTGAATCCTTTAACTGTTGTAAGTCTGGGAATTTCGCACCATCTATTTTAAATACTTTGCTCATGGGAACCTCAAATTTATTTTAATGGATCATATGATAAACTTCTTTCATTTCTTCCCGAAGGAGTTTCATTTTTTCGGGAATATCGGGGTGATTGATATCTTCAGGATTTAACACATAGTTTTCAGGACCAAGTTCTTTGATCATCATTTTGGTTTGCCAGGTGTTGTCTTGTGGCATGTTGATATCTGAAAGATATGTATAGTTTCTTTTTATATCAGGATGAACAAAATCAAGTATTGAATTGAAGTGATGGTCATTATAGATTTTTTTTCCATCAGCGAGTCTCGTGTATCCTCGTACCACATAATCTATGTAAACGACGTCACATTCAAATGCTTCGAATAAATAATTGATTGAATCGAGAGGGATAATCTCTCCGCAAGTAGAGATGTCTATATCTACTCGAAAACTACAAATTCCATCAGGATCTGCCGCATCCGGATAGGTATGGACGGTGATGTGAGATTTGTCCAAGTGCATAGAAACTTGCGTAGAAGGGATGGGACTTCCTCCTCCTTTTACGTCGCTCATAAGAATCATAGCAGATGCACCTACTGGATCGTAGTCCTGGGCGGAAATTGAAAGGATATTTGCCTCTATTTTTTTTACGATTTCTCTGGAAATTTCTGTGATTTTAGAAGCATTGTACTTATCATGAATATAACTTACGTATTGAGATTTTTCTTCGTCGCTTAGCGAGATACAGAAATCATAAAGATTGAAGCTTAGTACTTTTGTAAGGTTATTAAAGCCAGAGAGTTTGATTCTTTCTTTATCCATTTGTTTCCTTTTCGGTTCTGAGAATATGATTCTCGGTGCAAATGATACGTAAAACAAAATATGCACAGGAAATTAGAAAAGTCATGGAATCAAAATCAGAATGGTGGAAAGGCACAGTTATCTATCAAATTTACCCATGGTCGTTTTCAGATTCGAATGGAGATGGAATAGGCGACTTGCCTGGTATCATCGGAAAATTGGATTATTTGTCAGAGCTTGGGGTCGAAACGATCTGGTTTTCTCCATTTTTTAAGAGTCCTGGAAAGGATTTTGGTTATGATATTTCCAATTATCTAGAAATTGATCCTAGGTTTGGCACAATGAAGGATTGTGACAAACTGATACATGAGATCCACAAACGAAAAATGAGGATTGTCTTGGATATGGTGATGAACCATACCTCAAATGAACATCCTTGGTTTTTGGAATCGAGTTCTTCGAAAGCAAACCCCAAACGAGATTTTTATATCTGGAAGCCTGGTAAAAATGGAAAACCACCTAATAACTGGAAGTCTATGGTTGGGAGTTCTGGTTGGAACTTGGATCCAAAAACGGGCGAATACTACTATACTAATTTTTTGAGTTTCCAGCCTGATCTCAACTATCGAAATCCAGAGGTCAAAAAAGCCATGTTTCAAGTATTGGAATTTTGGCTAAAAAAAGGCATCGATGGATTTCGTTTGGATATTTTTAACTCTATCTATAAAGATAAAAATTTTTCAGACAACCCAGCTTCGATCCGGTTTTTTCCAACACCAGATAACCACGATGAGGCGTTTTTTCAAAAAAAAGTAAACAATTTAAATTTACCTGAATCTTTTGTTTTGGCAAAAGAAGTCCGAAGTCTACTTGCAAAATTTAAGCAAAAACCTTTTGTCATAGGCGAAGTGAGTGGGAATGATCGGATTCTAAAATCGTTTTTAGGAGAAAGAGCGGACGGACTCAATCTTGTATTCCAATTTGAACTGATACATTTTGAATTTTATGCAAATTTCTTTAGAACTCTTCTCGAAAAAAATGAACGTGAGTTTTCCGAACCGTACCAACCAGTCTATGTATTTGGCAATCATGACCAAAGACGATTTATCGACCGGATCAAAGGAGATGAAAAAAAAGCTAAGATTCTCTCTTGTTTTCAACTGACTGCACGAGGTGTTCCAGTTATCTACTACGGAGAAGAAATTGGTCGACCTGAAGGTGATATTTCGATCCTCGCGGGAAAAGATCCGATCGCCAAGATGAATTCCTTAGTTCCCAAATTTCTTTCGGACCTTCTGGGTATCTATATCAATCGTGACAATTGCCGCCTTCCGATGTTATGGGACGAGGGTAAAAATGCCAGTTTTTCGGTGGGTGAATCTTGGTTGGGAGTTGGGAAATACAA
>JALOTI010000415.1 GCA_025457985.1 Leptospira sp. | reverse complement strand
AATGAAGATCTTGTAGGTTTAAATAAAAAAAGAGTAAGTTGTCTCATTCCGGTTTTATAGATTTGATTACATCCAAAAAGTAAGATTCGTTCTTGGTAAAAGTTTCATAAAATGCAGAAAAATTAAGAATTTCAAATTTGTTTCCGGACAATTTTTTAATCCGATAGATATGTTTTGTTCGGAATCGCGATTGAAACTCCAAGGAAACGAAGTCCAACTGCAATTCTCCATTGGGTAATTCTGATACTGTTATGGTATCAGCTAATAAAATCGGATGGGATCGAAGTATCAAATTTCCTAAGTCTTTCGCCGTCTTGATCTTCGATTGATTCGGAAAATCGGATATATCTATTTTTTCAATCCCAATTTGTGCATCTCTTAATGAATCTACCGAATACCAATAAGTCTCATGTTTGATTTCGGGAATCTTATTCGCATCTATACGATTCCAATGTTCATCCAATGTTATCAAGTATCCAGAATGACTAATCACTTTGGATTTTTTAATCGGAACCTCAAACTTTGCGGAAAGTTTTTCCTTATAAATAGGAAGATCTAGATTAAAAAAGTTTACATCGTCAGAGTCACTCATTCTTCCAATTATTACTGCTTGGTAGAATGGATCTTTTAAATCAGTCCTCCGCGTACTATATAAACCCATAAATGGAATTTGTTTCCAAAAAACATGCTCTAAATCATACCCGAACTCAGGCCAGGGATCAAGGAATGCATTTTTTTTATCATTAATTTTATTCGTATGTTTAATTTGCTGATTGAGTATATTATTAAAATCAACCAGAACATATTGTATGTCACGATTGAAATCTCCTGTAAAGATTCTATCTGGGACTACCTCATATTCTTTATCTGTTTTTAGAATTTTTAAAGATACGATCGTGTTTGTTTTTTCGATGGAATCAAAAGTTCGACAAACAATTGTGCCATCATAAAATTTCATAATTCCGGTAAGTCTTTTTGCATCCCGTCTCGTATCATAATAAAAAATATATTGTCCAGAACTGGTATTAGGAAAATCATATTTTGCCTCAGCGCTGATTGTAGCGGCATAAGCCACTGCAAATAAAATCAAAGCTTGGCTCATACAAAAACAGAACTTTTTTATAATCGGATATTTTACAAAGCCCATAAAACCTCTAAAGTCGAGTGTTAAATTCTTCCAATTGAATAGAGATTTAGAATCTAAATAAACAATTTTTTTATTTACTTAAGTGCAAAATCTATCATTTTTTTTCTATGAAGGTTATCTCTTGTATATTTCTGTTTTTGCTATTTTTTTACTCCTCCTGTTCTACCGAAAATTTGAACAATCAAATTCTTAAACTTGAAGAACAGGCTAAAAAATTAGATTTTGAGTCGAAAGAATTCACAATCAAGGAATCTCAAAAAGAAGATGTTGTCATTTTTGGGAAGAAATACAATCTACAGGCCAAACAATTTTTAAAAGATGGCCAAATTCAAATCATTAAACAGACATATTATGGCGAAGAAATTAAAATTCGAGATTATTATTTTTTAAATAATTTACCATTTTATATACGCTATACTACGGAGTATTACAATCAAGAATCAAATTCCACTCCCACTGTATTCGAAAAATCAGCGGAAGTAACGGACAGTTATTTTTTTGAAAATGGAAAACTCATTGCAATGCGACTAGCGAGAGAAAAACAACTCATCACAGATGAAAAGAGATTGAGAGAACAAGAGATATTTTTACGGAAAGATATCGAGTTTGCAAGGGAATAAGAGATATGTTATCAATGGTTATTGAAGAAAAATTCAAATTTAATTCTAAAAGTGGAACAATTAATTCTAACGAATTGAATTATTCCTCACCGTCTTATAGGAGCCTTCTTATTCGTTTTACCTTTATTTTATTTTTAACCCTTATATCCTGCTATCGATCGGAAAATTTGAATAATGTCTGTGATTCCAATTCAAAATCATTTTATGATTCAATTCTCGCAAAACTTATAATAGGTGATTCAACATCGCATTGTGGCGTTCCGATTCCGAAATTACGTAATTCCATTTGCGATTTAGACAGACTTTCTGTACTGAAGCCAGAAATTGGTCAAGAAGTTATTAATGAGCTGAAAATACAATCCTCAAAAGGGGTCTTTGGGACTCCTACCGCTACTGTTGGAACACTCACAGTCCCTGCCGGATCGTTTCGATGGTCTGGATCTGTACTTGCCCCCAATGGAAAAATTTACGGAATTCCTTATCAAGCCACATCCGTCCTTATTTTAGATCCTGAAACGAATAGTATAGATACAGGAAGTATATCTGCTTTGGGAGCAGGTAATAAATGGAACGGTGGAGTTCTAGCCGCAAATGGTAAAATTTATGCTATACCATTCGCTAGTCAAAATGTCTTGATCATTGATCCCGAAACAAATTCATTTAACACAACTAAGATTAGTGGTCTCGGTACAGGAAATAAATGGAGTACAGGCGTTTTAGCTCCAAATGGAAAAATTTACGGAATCCCTAGGGCAAGCTCGAGTGTCTTAATCATCGACCCTGCGACAGATACAGCGGATACCACCAAGATATCAGGATTCTCTGGACTTGAAACCGCAAAATGGTCATCAGGCGTTCTTGCCCCAAACGGAAAAATCTATGGAATACCGTACAATAATACTGATTCCGTCCTAATTATTGATCCCATGACGGATACTGCCGATACAACTTCAATCGTAGGACTATCTGGATCTTTTCGATGGGCAGCAGGGGTGCTCGCGCCTAATGGAAAAATCTACGGAATTCCCAGTGA
This sequence comes from Leptospira sp., assembly GCA_025457985.1. GTDB lineage: Bacteria > Spirochaetota > Leptospiria > Leptospirales > Leptospiraceae > Leptospira_A. The sequence goes on along the minus strand of JALOTI010000415.1, from coordinate 161 downwards.
TACAACGAGCGTTCTAATCATAGATCCACAGACCAATACGGCAGATACAACAACCATTACGGGCCTCAATGGTTTAACGAAATGGATCGGTGGAATCCTAGGTCCTGATGGAAAAATTTATGGAATTCCAGCTAACAGCGGATCAGTTTTAATAATTGACC
>JALOTI010000414.1 GCA_025457985.1 Leptospira sp. | reverse complement strand
CATTGAGAAGTTGCCTTTTGTACTCGTGGAATCGTTTCACTTGCACATCTATCATTGAATGAGGATCCGCGATGATTCCAGTTTCACTGCGTATAAGTTTAACCAAATTGTCTTTGGCAGTCTGTTTGACCTTTCTCCAGTCAGCCTGAAATTCTTTATCAGAAGCAAATGCCTCCAGATCCTTTAACTGATAAAGATCAGTTACAAACTTATTTCCAATTTTTTTCGAAATGAGATTAGCAAGCTCAGGATTGGACTGGAGCAACCACCTCCTCGGAGTTATGCCATTAGTCTTATTATTGAATTTCTCAGGAAAAATTTTAGTAAAGGGTTTAAATATAGTTTGTTTGATTAGCTCCGAATGTAATGCCGCAACTCCGTTCACTTTGTACGATCCAATCACGGCAAGATTTGCCATTCGGACTCGCTTTTCTTTTCCTTCTTCGATTATAGAAACGGCTTGGATCTCCCAATCTTCCAGTTTACCAGATTTTCTGGCTTCTTCTAAAAATCTATGATTGATCTCATAAATAATTTCCAAATGTCTTGGGAGAAGTTTTTCAAATAGTTCAACGCGCCAACTCTCCAAAGCTTCAGGTAGAACGGTGTGATTTGTGTAAGAAAAAACCTTTGTAGTTACTGCCCATGCATCATCCCAATCCCAATCTTCATTGTCCATAAGCACGCGCATTAGTTCTGCAATACCTATACTTGGATGGGTATCATTGAGTTGAATTGCTATGTAATTTGGAAGTTCCCTTAAGTCGGTATTTTGGTCTTTAAACTCTATAAGGATATCCTGAAGGGAAGCACAAACCATAAAGTACTGTTGTTTGAGTCGGAGCACCTTCCCTTGTTCGGTGGTATCATTCGGATATAACACTTTGGAAATATTTTCAGATATAGATTTGTCTTGAACGGCTTTCATATAATCGCCATGGTTAAAGTAATCTAAATTGAATTCTTCTGATGATCTCGCCGCCCACAATCTTAGGTGATTGACTGTGTTGGTATTAAATCCAGGAATCGGATAGTCATGTGCCGCAGCGAGAACCGTCTCTCCAGGAACCCAATCGTGTTGCACCTTTCCCTTTCCGGAAACTCTGGTTTCTGTATGACCAAAAAATCCAACCGAATATGAAATATCCGACCGTAGAATCTCATAAGGAACACCATCCGCATCCCAATGGTCAGGCATCTCCAACTGACCACCGTTTGCAATCAACTGGTTAAAAATTCCATAGTCATAGCGAATTCCATAGCCAAAACCAGGTATATTGAGAGTTGCCATCGAATCTAAAAAACAGGCGGCAAGTCGTCCTAATCCCCCATTTCCTAGTCCCGCATCCGTTTCAAACTCCAAAACATCGGTTAGGTCAAAACCAAACCCAGATAACATTTGTTTAATTTTGTCATACAAACCTAGACAAATGAGTGCATTCATCAAGGTTCTCCCCATCAAAAACTCCAAAGAAAAGTAGTATACCTTTTTAGGTTTGATGTCTCTATAACGCGCGTGAGTTGAATTTAACCTGTCGACCAAAAAATCTCTGAGTGTGTGCCCCAGTGCCTTATAGATATCCTCGTTTTTTAAATTGTATCGATTTTTGCCGATCGTGTATTCGAGGTGGTGGGCAAATTGTTTCTCAAGCGATTCTAAATCGGCTTTTTGTTCTTCAGCTAAGAGGGCAATGAGTCGGGGATTTGTGACAACCATGGTGTCATAGTTTAACCCACCATAGAAACAGGTTCAAGTAAAAAGCTCTAGTCTTTAGCGGAAACTTTTTTCTCCAAGGTGAGAATGGCATCTTTTCCTATTTTGTTTTTAGCAAACCAGCCTAAGTTTACTTCCAAAGCATAGAGTGCGGGTTTTGAAGAATTGTAAACTTCCTTTGTTTGGTTGGGTTTCATATCATATGTCTCAATCAAACGCATATCTTCTGAAAAATAACCAATTGTAAGTGGGATTAAGGTGTTTTTCATCCAAAAGGATAGATAGTCAGGTCTCGGAAAAACAAAAAGCATCCCCTCATCCGAACCAAGTTGAGTTCTGTGCATAAGACCTACGGATCTTGTGCTGGGGGTATTGGCAATTTCGAGGCGAAGGGAGCGGTCTGCAACACTCCCAAACAAAATTTCCGGAGCCCCTGGATATGACTCAGCATTTTGGCAAAAATGCAGGGAACTGATGAGTAATACCAATGGGAGAAAACGTTTCATTAAAAATTAGGCTTCCTTTTTTCCAAAAATGCAGAAAGTCCTTCTTTGGTTTCTGGATCAGCGAATCTTCCACCAAACAACTGTTTTTCCCATTCAAGTCCTCTATCCATATTGGTCTCTAGACCTTGTCGTATCGCCATCTTCGCTGCTTGGATAGCATGGGGACCACGAGATAGAATTGTTGTCATAGTTTTTTCAGATTCAGGAAGAAGTTGTTCAAGATCGGTTACTTTATTGATCAACCCCAAACGAAAACCCTCTTCCGGTGAAATCATATCTCCAGTAAGTATGAGTTCTGTTGCTCTCCCTACTCCAATGAGTCTTGGTAATCTCTGAGAACCACCAAAACCTGGCAATAAACCAAGAGTAACTTCGGGAAGTCCTAATTTTGCATTGGAAGACGCATAACGAACATCACATGCCATGGCAAGTTCCATTCCTCCGCCCAAACAGAATCCATTGATTGCAGCCAAGGAAATTAAATTAGAAAGTTCGAGGCGACGGAATACCTTTTGGCCTAATTCCGAAAACTCAGCTCCCTGATTTACATTAAAGTCTCTCATCTTCGCAATGTCAGCACCTGCGACAAAAGCCTTCCCTTCACCAGTTAGAATAAATCCTCTAATTTTCTGATCCCGTTCCAATTGGTCGATGGCCTCACCAATTTCTGTAATAACGACATCATTTAAGGCGTTCAAAGCTTCAGGACGTTTGATTGTTATTTGTGCAAAATGATTTTTGGAT
>JALOTI010000024.1 GCA_025457985.1 Leptospira sp. | reverse complement strand
AAGTCAAAGTTTCTTTTAAAGAGAGCGTTCCCTCTTCTGATTCAGTAGTAATTTGAATGCTATATTTATCACCTAGTACTTGATAGATTGCATCTTCGATGTAAGTAAGGTATTTTGTTTCTACGTGTCGTTTGATTCCTGAGGAAGGCGCTACAATTACAAAAGACTCTGAATTGGATTTTTGAAATTTTAAAGGCTCAATAAAATTTGAAAAATACTTTGGGGGTATCTGTTTAGATATCTCCTCTAAAATTTTTGGCCACTTAGTATCCAATCGAAACCCGCTTTGTATTGAAATCGGGTACTATACTTTTAGCAAGTAGGTAGAATTCAAATGAAAAATCGAAAACCCTTCGAGAATGAAAAAATAAGTCAGTCTTTGTAAAACAATTATGTCACATTATTTTTAGTCACAATCCTGTTCTCTTTTGGAGATATTTACGTTTGTTATGCGAATTAATTTGCCAAACGAAGAAATAATTGGGAAAGTAAAACATATTCCAAGGCTGGAATTTCAGAATGCAATTTGGATTTAAAATCTAATATTGCTTCCACTTTTTTTATATGTCTTTCAAAATCCGTGGTGCGGTATTCGTATAGGAGAAGTAAAGCAATGGTATCCAAAAAATCTATTCCAGATAACTTATTTTTCTGATTGCGAATATGTGTGAGTTGGTCTCTGATCCAATTTTCTAATTTGAATAGATGTATGGCATCATGGCAGTTTTCTTTCACATAGGAATGCCATTCTTCTAAATTGCTATCGTCGATTTCGAAGGGATTCATGGAACCTCCAAAATACTCTTTAACAGATCCCATATCCTCTCTTCGCAAACTTTTGATAGTGTTTTGACTTAGGTATTGAAAGGGAATAGCAATCGATCTCGACACGATCGTCGGTTTTAAACTTCGAATGTCATTGGTTATTAAAATGAATTTTGTGTGAGGAGGAGGTTCTTCTAATGTTTTCAGAAGAGTTGTCTCTGCTTCATTGCCGATTCGATTTGCTTCAGGAAACAAAATGATACGATAATCGCCTACATGCGGTTTGTAAGGAATACGTGCTTGCAATAACCAACGAATGGTGAACTCGTCTGGATCTTTTTCTGATCCTATCGGTATTGTTTTGTTTCTTGGAAATTGTATATAATCAGGATTTTGTTTTTTTGAAAATAGTCTGCAACCTTCACAGACGCCACAGGAAGTTCCAATCAAACAAAGAAGGTGTCGTGAAAACCTCTCTGCCGCAGACCATTTTCCCACCCCTGGTGGACCATGGAAAATGAGAGAGCCTGGAATTTTGGATCGGTCTTTTAAGAAGGATTGCAAATAGATCTTTGCAGTTTCCTGACCTAGGATCTCATCCAATGAAAAGTCTGCGACAGTCATCTAAAATTAGTAAACTGGTGTAAGCCAGTTCATATAGTTGCTCACGTTCCCACGAACTGTATCAAAAAATTTCGATTGGATTTGTTTGGTAATCAAACCGATTGAACCGGTTCCTATCTTTCTTCGATCCACTTCAGATATCCAAGCCACTTGAACTCCAGTACCAGAAAAGAAAAGTTCATCTGCCGTGTATAATTCCGATCGGACGATATCTCTTTCGATTACCGTATGACCTAAATCTTTTGCAATTTGGATAATACTCTTTCGTGTAATCCCTTCTAAAATTGATGAATTGATACTCGGTGTATGGATAACTCCATCTTTGACTAAAAATATATTCTCGGCTGAACCTTCCGACACAAATCCTCTCCCATCTAGGAAGATAGCTTCATCCATTCCATTTTGAACGGCTTCGGATTTAGCGAGAGCAGAGTTCACATAACCACCGCTCACTTTTGAAAGTGTAGGGATTTGGTGATCCGAAAATCGCTGCCAAGAGGAGACGATGGTCTTTAATCCATTTTGTGTATCCAGGTAGTCATCTAATTTCAAGACATAGATGGCTATGTCTGCTGGAACATCATGAAACCTAGGTGAAAGTTGTAGGGAAGAAGTATAGATGATTGGGCGAAGGTAGACATTTTGTTTGGCCTCATTTTTTTTTAGAAGCTCGAGGACAATGGAGAGAATCTCATCTGCAGATTTATGAAACTGCAATTGCATGATCTTAGTGGAGTTCACCAATCGTTTGCAATGGTCTGCCAATCGAAATACATAGAGATTTTTTTTTGTTTCGTTATAGTAGCCTCTGATACCACCAAAGACAGCTGTTCCATATTGAAATGCATGAGTCTGGATGCTAATCTTAGCATCGTGTGAAGGAGTAATTTTTCCTTCGAAGTAGGAGTAGTCAAAAGAATTTGAAGCCATAGAGATTCCTGTCCTTCCAGAGTTTACAAGTTCGGATTTTAGAAAATGAATTTTATCTTTTTTTCAATAGAAGTGTATAGCCTTCTCATGTTTATCGTAAAATTAGAGATTCCTCTTTGATTTAAGGATTGTTAAAAGACATAATATGGATAATTCATTTTACCCAAAACGTTTTGATTGCATCGTTGTCGGCGCCGGTCACGCAGGAACAGAAGCCGCTTACATCAGTGCGAGCGCAGGACTCCGCACCCTACTCATTACTATGAACTTAGATACGATTGGTCAGATGAGTTGTAATCCTGCGATTGGAGGGATCGCTAAAGGACATATGGTTCGAGAAGTGGATGCACTCGGTGGTCTTATGGCAAAGACAATCGATGCAACGGGTATCCAGTTTAAGATGTTAAATACTTCTAAGGGCCCTTCGGTTTGGGCACCTCGTGCCCAAGCTGAAAAGAAACAATACCAACTTGCTATCAAACACCAACTAGAACATTTAAAGAATCTTTCCATTCGCCAAGACACTGTCGAAGATTTGATAATCGAAAATACTCAGGTAACTGGCGTGATGACAGGGCGTGGGTTTCAATTTGAAACTAATCACGTAGTACTGACAACAGGTACTTTTTTATCTAGTGTAATCCATATTGGAACCTATCAAAAGGAATCAGGTCGAATTGGTGAACCAACTACCAAAGGACTTTCAGAAACTTTAGGAAGATACCAATTCCGTTTGGGAAGATTGAAGACTGGAACACCTGCTCGTGTTCACAAGAATTCCATTCGCTTCGAAGACTTGGAAGAGCAACATGGTGATGAAAATCCGAAACCATTTTCTTTTTCAACTAAGGAACTCAATCGAAAACAAATTCCTTGTTACATAACATATACGAATGAAAAGACACACGCGATGATCCGCGATAACTTAGAATTCTCGCCGATGTATTCTGGACAGATCAAAAGTATTGGTCCGAGATATTGTCCATCGATTGAAGATAAGATCGTTCGTTTTGCTGAGAGGGATCGGCATCAGATCTTTATAGAGCCAGAGGGTTATGATACACATGAGATGTATTTAAACGGTGTGTCCACTAGTCTTCCCGAAGAAGTGCAATGGAAATTTCTGAGAAGCATCAAAGGACTAGAAGAAGTTGAGTTGATGCGTCCAGGTTACGCAATTGAATATGATTTTGTAGATCCGACAGAATTACGTCCTACTCTAGAAACTCAAAAAGTCAAAGGTCTATTCTTTGCAGGTCAAATCAATGGAACTACCGGTTATGAAGAAGCAGCAGCACAAGGACTTGTAGCTGCGTATAATGTAGTTCGCTCGGTACGAAAGGAAGAACCAATTTTATTCTCCAGAAGCGAGTCCTATATAGGTGTGCTCGTGGATGATCTCGTTCATAAAGGAGTTGAGGATCCCTATCGAATGTTTACAAGCAGAGCTGAATATCGACTTCTGTTAAGGCAAGATAATGCAGACAAACGATTGATGAAGTATGGATTTGAGATGGGACTGGTTTCAAAAGATTTGTTCCAAGAGATGGAGGATCGTTACCAGCGAATAGATAAATTAAAAACTCAAATGTATGTAACTTCGATGAAACCGTCAGAGGAGCTTACTACGATTTTAGAGCAAAAACAGATTTCGAACTATAAATTTGGCCACACACTATCTGCCTTTTTGAAACGATCTGATATCAAGATCGAGGACCTTATACCTATTTTGCCTGAGCTAGAAAACTTAAACGATGAAGAGAAAGCTGTCCTAGAGATGGAAATTAAGTATGAAGGTTACCTCAAAAGAGAACTTGAAACGATAGAGTATCGAAAGAAGTTTTTGGGATTTAAAATACCGGAAGACTTTTCTTATGAAGGTGTAAAAGGACTAAAGACAGAAGCGCTCATGAAATTAAAAAAGCACAAGCCGATGGATTTGGAATCGGCTTTGCATATTTCTGGAGTGGATCCATCAGACGTTGACCTACTACTCTACCACCTCGTAGATCGTAGGTAATCGTTTCCGGATTCTCGTTAATCTTTTTTAGATAGCTTCGATTTGTTCTGATCTTCGTAGACCAGGACATGAGTTTTTTCTAAAATCCAACTGTCTCCCTGTTTCACGTGAAACGAGTGAGATTCTAAAAGTCCATCGGGTCTATACTTTAGTTTATGGACTCGCTTGTTTTCCCCTTGAAAAAATTCTCTCTCTACTAACTGACCTTTTGCATCATATTTAAAATGAATTTCTCCAAGGGTCTTGTTTTTCTCATCTAGAAACTTTTGGATCTGAACATTAGGGCGCTTTGGATCTAAGCTAAAGCGAAACAAATCTATATCCTTTGATTCATTAGATCTGCTTTCACCGGCAATTACGTTCCCCTCATTATCCGTTTCTAAAGTATAAGTCACGGATGTTTTATCTTCAGGTAATTTTATGGTTACTTTTTTCAGAAGGTTTCCCTTGTACTGGAAACTCTTTTGGCTGTTTAGATTGCCCTTATCATCATAAACATCTTCACTAGAAATACGACCTTCGGTGTATCTGTAGATAGTTTTTCCGTCAGCCTTCCCTTCTTTATCCGAATAGGTTTCTAATTCTAATCTTCCATCTTCATTGTATTGATATTCGGCAACATAGATGACTGTTCCTTCATTGTTTCGAACGATCTCTTTGGAAGGTCCTTTTTTATTTTTCTGAAAAATATAAACATCCTTGTGGGACCATTTGCCTGGAGTGTAACCCCATACTACAAAGAACGAACAAAGGAAAAAAATTAAGAATCGGATCATGGAAAGTATTTCTCCTCCTACTCTAGTCGGCTAAACTCAGAAAAAGTATAACGTTATTATGTCAGAATCAGATATCAAACTTGAAGTCAAAAAGCTTTCACCACATCTATTTCCAGAATTAGAAACTGAATTGAATTGGGATATTCTAGAAAAATATTTTCAGTTCTTACAAAGAGAAAATGAAAGAGGAGGATTCTTTTCTAAAAATGATTCAGAACGTATATTGGATCGCCACATCCTCGACTCATTGATCTTTTGCTGGAAATTAATGAAAACGGGTTTCGTTTCACGTGAAACAGTTGTCGCTGATATTGGGACTGGGCCCGGTCTGCCTGGATTTCTTTTTATGGTCTTGAAGAATGCACCTTTTCTTTACCTTATTGATTCTCAAAAACGTAAACTAGCGCTACTTGAGACAGAAGTTCGGCACGGAAAATTAAGTGAAGTAAGTGAAAGAGTAGAATTTGTTTATGCGCGTGCAGAGGAATTTCAAGCAGAGTTCGACCTAATTTGTACGAGGGCTATGGTACCTTATCCTTACGTTGCCGAAGTTGCGACATTGCTTGTAAAACAAAACGGATATTTATGTCCCTTTTTAGCGCAAGAGTATCCTGATAAGGCAATGGAGAGAGAGGTACTTTTGAACAATGGATTCACATTAAAAAAAGAAATTCCTATTCCTGAATTAGACTTTGTAGGAAAGCGACATATTAAAATACTGCAAAAGACTTCGAAGCCTAGACAGGGCTTCCCACGTGAATGGAAAGAAATTGTAAAGGAGACTAAAAACAAGAATGGGTAAAATCGTATCGATCAGCAATCAGAAAGGTGGTGTTGGAAAAACAACAACTGCAATCAATCTTGCATCCAATCTTGTTGAACTTGGAAAGAAGGTGCTTCTTGTAGATATTGATCCGCAAGGAAATTCTGGATCAGGTTTCGGGATCGAAGTACAGAGTTTAAATAAAACAACGTATGAAGTTTTGATTGGTGAATTATCTGCAAGGGAGGCAATTCAAAAAACCTTCGTTGCAAATTTGGATATCATTCCGGCAAACATTAATCTTTCAGGATTGGAAGTAGACTTCTTGGGGATTGAGAAAAAAGAATTCAAACTCAAAGATGCACTCGCATCTATCAAAGAAAGTTATGATTTCATACTGATAGATTGTCCTCCGTCGCTAGGTGTCTTAACTATCAATGCACTCTGTGCTTCACAATCTGTGATGATAACGTTGCAAACTGAATATTTTGCTTTGGAAGGATTATCTCAGTTAATGAGAATTATTTCCTTAGTTCAAAACCAGTGGAACCCGTCTTTAAGTTTAGAAGGAGTGCTTTTAACTATGTATGATAAACGAACTAATCTCGCTAACCAAGTGGCAGAGGATGTTCGCAATTACTTTAAAGAGAAAGTATATGAAACAGTTATTCCTCGTAATATTAAATTATCTGAAGCACCTTCCTTTGGAAAACCTATCAACTACTACGATCCAGAAGGTGTAGGTGCAAAGAGTTATAAAAGTTTAGCAGAAGAAGTTGTGGGCAGGGTATAAAAATGGCTCTCGGAAAAGGCAAGGTATTGGGCCGTGGTCTCGGCAATCTCATTCCAGTAAAAGAAGATCAGTCGGAATTCTCAAAAGAAGAGCAAGCTGGTGTACGAGAAATTCGCGTTACGGAAATCCTTCCTAATCCCCACCAACCACGAAAACAATTTTCAGATCAATCCATCCAAGAGCTATCGAATACGATCGTTGAACATGGAGTGATTCAGCCAATCGTAGTCCAGAAAAACCCAAGTGGTTCAGGTTTTGTTTTAGTTGCCGGCGAACGTAGGTTACGCGCCTGTAAGCTGGCAGGTTTCGCAAAGATTCCTGCAATTGTTCGAGATCTTTCTGAAGCTGATATGATGGAACTAGCTCTTATAGAAAACATCCAAAGAGAAAACTTAAATCCCATGGAGGAGGCTCTAGCTTACCAGTCCATTATAGACAAACGTGGATTAAAGGTCACTGACCTAGCAACTAGAGTGGGCAAAAACCGAGCTACAGTTTCCAATTTACTCCGCCTGCTTGGTCTTCCAAAACCGATCCAAGATTTAGTAAAAGAAGGGAAACTTACGGAAGGGCAAGCGAGACCTTTGTTATCCATTCCAGATTCTAAAAAACAATGGGAAGTTGCTCAAAAAATTCTTTTAGATGGTTGGAATGTTAGAGAAGTTGAGAACTTCGTATCTAGCTATTTGAATCCAGAGAAGAAGGATTCCAAACAATCCGGGCCTGACAAACGTGACCCAAGTATTGTTAAGTTAGAAACAAAACTTCGAAACAAGTTTAGTTCTAAAGTTGAAGTAACTCATAATGAATCCAATGGTAAGGGAAAGATTACTTTTTCTTATGCAAATTTGGATGATATGGAAAGACTCTTAGACAATTTCGGTTTGAAACTGTAGACTAGCCAATCTCTCATATAAGGCATTCGTGCGGAGAAGTTCCTCATGTTTGCCAATAGCTTCAATTTTCCCATCTCTTATTACTACTATTTGGTCTGCGTTTAGCACAGTTGAAAGTCGATGTGCAATCATAATTGTAGTTCGGTCCGACATTAAATTCTGTAATGCCCGTTTAACGATATCTTCCGATTCAGAATCTAAGGCAGAAGTTGCTTCATCTAGAAGTAAAATTTTTGGGTTTTTCAGAATGGCTCTCGCAATCGCTATTCTTTGTTTTTGTCCGCCAGAAAGGCGAGTCCCTAGATGTCCTAAATTTGTATGGTAACCATCAGGAAGTTGGTGTAGAAATTCTGTGATGTAAGCATTTTCTGCTGCTCTTTTGATTTCATCGAAAGTAGCTTCCGGTTTGGCATAGGCTATGTTTTCAGCAAGAGTTCCAGAAAATAGAATTGGTTGTTGTGGAACAAAACCAATCATAGAACGTAAGTCCTTTGTAGCAAAACGATTCAGTAGTATTCCACCTAATTGTATTTTGCCTTCCGTAGGATCATAAAACCGTAAGATCAATTCAAAAATGGTACTCTTACCTCCGCCAGAGGGACCTACAAGTGCAGTAGTCTTAAGTTCGGGTATGATCAAATTGACACGATCGACAGCTCTTCGCTCTGGCCTTGATGGGTAAGAAAAACTTAAATCAGTGAACTCAATTTCTGCTTTCAGTGATGACTGGATCGAAATTGGTTCTACTGGATCTTTAATTTCAGGCTCAGAGATTAATAATTCCATAAGGCGTTCTGTTGCCCCCGCGGCTCTTTGCAAATCACCTAACACCTCAGAAAACGCACCTACACTGTTCGCAACCATAATCGCATAAAAACTAAATGCAACGAGCTCGCCACCTGTGATTTTCCCTGCGATTACATCTCGACCACCAATCCAAAGCATAAAGCTAATGCCCACGAGTATAAAAAGGATAACACTTGCAATTAACAACGATCGCTGTTTAATCCGAGAAACTGATACGATAAAGGCATCCTCAACTGTCATTGCAAACCTTCTTTTGTCTTCATCCTGGTGATGAAATGATTGAAGGATTTTGATATTTAACAAGGCCTCGCTTACATAGGTACCAACACCTGCAATTTTATCCTGAGTCAGCCTTGAGAGATTTCTTACTTTTTTTCCATAATATAAAATTGGAAAAACGATAAAGGGGACACTCACAAGAACAATCACTGTAAGTTTTACATTAGTTAAAAACAAAAATAGAATTCCGCCGATAAACATCAGTAGATTTCGAAGTGCTATAGAAAGTGATGATCCGATCACTGTCTGAAGCAATGTTGTATCAGTCGTTATGCGAGATTGAATTTCACCTGGTGAATTTAACTCGAAGAAACCAGGGTGGAGGTATATTATATGTCCGAACACATCCATACGAATGTCTGAGGAAACTCGCTCTCCGATCCAAGAAATTAGATAATGTCTTATGTAAGTACCTACGGCTAAAAGGATTCCTACAAAAACTATGATCATAACTGCAAATGCTAATTCAGATTCCTTTTTCGCAGAGAATCCGGAATCTACAAGATGCCTTAGCCCTTGGCCCAATCCTAATGTAATGGCTGCCGTGATAATTAAAGCAAAGCCAGCACTGATAAGTTTTAATTTATAGGGTTTTAAGTAGGAGAATGTTTTTTTTAGAACTTTTAGATTCTTAGATTTAGCGCGTTCCGTATTTTGCAAGTTTTCTTAACCTTTCACATCTATCAGTAGACCTCGGATTTCATCTAATTGTTTCAAAATTGTAAATGCACTGTTGCTCGGTGAAAACATAGTTCTCGCAAGGATATCAAGCTTTTCATCTACGATTTTAACAAATCGTATGTCTCTTTGATCATTTCTTCCGCGTAAAGGGGCTTGTTGAATTTTATAATTTTTCTTTAGAATTAGGCTAGCTATCTGTTTGATATGCTCTTTGTACTCGTTTAGATTTTTATGGTTTGGATCTGAGATTAACTTTTTTTCTAAGTCGGGAAGGTCCTTCCAAAGTTCATTAAGTTCCTTAGTATTTTCTTCTGAAGCAGGAACGATTGATTCCAAAATTTCCAAGAAACTCTGTTTGGATTCATCGACTTTTTCCGACTTGAGTCGTTCACTGTCTTTCTTTTGAGAGGAAGACGAGATCGACTTAGAATTTTTGTTATTTATTTTCATACTCGCACTCTAATGGCGCGTTGGATTGATTGTGCACTTTCCGTGGAAAGTAACACCCTCTTCTACTACAAGTCTTGGGGTTACGATGTCACCTTCTAAACGACAACTTGCTAACAAAGTAACTCGCTCCGTAGCGTAGATGTTACCTTTGATTTCACCACCAGCCACAACTACCCTTGCCTTAATATCTGTATCAACAAATCCAGTTTTACCGATTAAAACCTTTCCTGTAGTTTCTAAAACTCCACGAAAGGTTCCATCAATTCGGATGAGGCCAGGGAATTTAAATTCCCCTGTAAATTCGGCTCCTTCGCCTATGACACTGTTAACTAAAAATTCTTCTTCGATTTGTGGATTTGGCATTATTCTTGGATTTGGTTTAGGAAGGAAAACGGATTGAGAGCTTGCGTACCTACGTGCACTTCGTAATGCAAATGGTAGACTGGATTTTCAGCCGTTTTACCTACGTATCCTACGATATCACCCTTCGAAATTTTTTCATTCTTTTTAACTCTCACTCGATCCAGGTTTGAGTAAATTGTCTTCCATCCAAAACGGTGAGCTAATTTTACATAATAACCAGTTGCGGGAGAATAGCCAGTATCAAAAACAAGGCCGGGTGCTGTTGCTTGTACTTCGGCTCCTGGAAAGGATCCAATGTCCAATCCTCGGTTGTATTCTTCTTTCCCAGTGATAGGTGAAATGTATTTTCCGAATGGAAAAAGTACATATCCCTTTGTAGGCCAAATAGAGGGAGTGTTCTTAATAATACTCTTTCTTTTCTTGATGAGCTTGATGATCTCATCTGATAACTCAGAACTTAATTTCAAATTGTGAATGTCTTCTTTAATTCGAAAGGATTCACTCGTAATGTCCGTTTGCGGTGATCCTTGCATAGATGCAAATTGCGGAGCTTGACCGCCTACACCTTTTGAAACTCTCGACGGATCGCCACCCAACTTAATATAGAGATTTGAAATTCTCTCATAATAATACTGGATCGTATCATGAAGGGAAGAAACTTCTTCCTTCATTTTGGATGATTGACGAATGAAGTCTTTGTTTGTGAGATTTAGCTCGGTAAGCTGGTGAATTGAACCACTATGAGAAAGAACATTGACTGCGCTAATTACTAATAAAGTTACCAGAATAGCGATTACTATAGAAATAGTTTTGTATGAGATGATAAAGTTGATTGTGCGGTGGTCTGTGTGCGGGATCACCATGATCGTCAAACGCTCACGTCCCTTTTTATTCAGATCTTCATAACGTTG